>NZ_JALIHH010000261.1:0-293 GCF_022869435.1 Aeromonas sp. LsrichE-8G | reverse complement strand
GGCCTATGGCCGTGGTCAGGAGGCGGCCAAGCGGCTGCTGGGCGCCGAGTTTGACGGGGTGCTGGTGACCGACCAGTACGCCGGCTACCGGTTTATCGACGCCGACCAGCGGCAACTGTGCTGGGCCCACGTGGCCCGCAATCTCGCGGCCATCGCCGAGAGTAGCGAGCAGTGCAACCAGCCCATCGGTGCCCGGTTGGTCTTGCTGGCGGATGCGGTGTTTCGTACCCGGCACCGTTGGGAAAGCGGTGCGTTGAGCAAGCAGAAATACCTGCGCAGGCTCGCGCGTTACC
>NZ_JALIHH010000260.1:0-293 GCF_022869435.1 Aeromonas sp. LsrichE-8G | reverse complement strand
TCGAAGTTGACGAACCGGATAGCGTCGCGGTTGTCGCTTTTTTTCTTGAATACGGGTGCCTTGGCGGCAAGTTTCTTATCAAAGCAGCGCATCCACGCGCCATGCAAATCCTTGAGCTTCTGCTGGAGGTTGTCGGTATATGCCTCTGCCAGAAAGGCCATTTCTGGGTCTTTCTTCCAACTGGTGAGCATCCTGTTCAGCTCAAAGGCAGAAGGCAGTTTTTCGCCAGCATCCAGAATGCGTTTGGTTTCTGCCAGCCCGTGATTCCAGACATAACGAGCACAACCGCCCAA
>NZ_JALIHH010000259.1:0-1233 GCF_022869435.1 Aeromonas sp. LsrichE-8G | reverse complement strand
CATGTTGCGCGAGGCGACGCTGGCGCATGGTGAGCTGTGGAAAGAGAGACAGTAGATGTTGAAAGGCTTGGGTATCCATGATGGAGGCCCTCAGGGTGATGACCTACTTCAAGGTTAGCCTTTCAACATGTAATTGGGACAGCGCCCAAAAATAGGGCAGCTGGCACCGTCAGCCCTAAAACAAAATCTATGGTCACCCCCTTTTTTGCAACCTTGATTTCGGGTGTTGTGGTTGGCTTGCTTAAATCTATCCGGCGTCTTGATGGAGAATGTTCTCCGCGCCACGATGAGAATCGCGCCTGACTGTCCTAAAAAGACCCTCGGCCTAGAAAGCCTATTCTTTTGCCAGGTTATCAGTCAGGCCGGTATGCCGTTCACGTCATCCAATATCACAGTCGCAAAACCAGGTGGGTGTGTCAGTACAAAAGTAAATAGGGGCGCGTCAGGTTGGCATTGCCCGAAATTCGGTATGCCGTGCCGCCAGCGCCCAAGCCGTGCGGGCCAACTTGTTGGCTAGTGCACAAGCCACAACATTCGAATGTCGCCGAGTCAACATAGACCTGACCCAATCAGCCAATCGTCCCGTTTGCCGCTCTAGCCGTTGCATATAGGCTCGTGCACATTGCACCAACAATCGTCTAAGATTTTTGTCGCCACGCTTGCTGATACCCTTCAGGTTTGCCCGGCCCCCAGTACTGTACTGGCGTGGCACCAATCCGACTGACGCCGCGAAATCACGACTACATCGATAGTGTTTTCCGTCACCGAGCTCGGCGGCCAACACGCTGGCAGTGATCGGGCCGACACCAGGGATTGTCATCAGACGCTGACCAAGATCGTCATCGCCAAGCTGGCTGGCCAGTTCCTTGTCGATCTCGGCAATTTGCTGCTCCAGATACTTGAAATGGGCATGCAGCCTCTCCAACATGGTAATCAGTCGCGCTGGTAACTCGTGTTCAGCTATCACAGAAGGCAGGCGCTTGATGGCGGCATGACCGACGGGCAGACTGATGCCAAATTCGAGTAAAAAGCCGTGTATCTGGTTCGATGCCTTAACCCGATCGCGCACAAACGATTCGCGCACACGATCAGGGCCGACGCATGATCATTCTTTGCACAAGTTGATCAAGTCTCGATCAGTTGAACGGCTCCAAGTACGATTTTAATTGTACCTTGCGTTGCCAAGCTGTAAATAGTCGAGATCTTAACTAACTATTTATTTTTATGGCTCAG
>NZ_JALIHH010000032.1:0-115810 GCF_022869435.1 Aeromonas sp. LsrichE-8G | reverse complement strand
CTGTTGCGGGAATAGCTCAGTTGGTAGAGCACGACCTTGCCAAGGTCGGGGTCGCGAGTTCGAGTCTCGTTTCCCGCTCCAATCTCTCTTCGAACCCTTCGAACTCAATCTCTCCCCCAAGTACACGAATCCAGTTTCTCAGTACCATCACTGCCGCGTCCTGTTGGTAGAGCATGATCCGCGCTTGCCAAGGTCGGGGTCGCGAGTTCGAGTCTCGTTTCCCGCTCCAATCTCTCTTCGACGTCCTCATAATCCCTTTGAATTGAATTGCCCATCACATCGCGCCGCGATGACTTGTCGTATCCGGCGTTTGCCTGTTTTCTCTCTTCCCCGCACATCCCAAGTCATAAGACCAAGATGTATTGCTTGCTAATAGCCTCCCGGAGATCGGGCACAACCCTTTGCGGTCGGCTAACAGGCTTGGCAGGGCCTGAATGACAGACAGTGGCTCGCTATAAGTTAAAACCGGGGCATTTAACCAAAGCTCATAATTTTGATTTATAGCGGCTGGTGGCGGCCATAGACGGCTTACAGGTGGGGATGGCAAGCCCGGCAAGAGCTCTGCCGATCGGGGAGGGGAAATCGCGGGCAAAAAAATAGGAGGGGCGATGGCTCCTCCTACGGGTTCACTGGCGCTGGCTCAGATAACGGTGACGTTCTCGGCCTGAGGGCCTTTTTTGCCCTGGGTCACAGTGAACTGGACTTTTTGACCTTCAGCCAGGGTCTTGAAACCTGCGCTCTGGATGGAGGAGAAGTGAACGAAAACGTCCGGTCCCTGGGATTGCTCGATGAAGCCAAAACCCTTGGTTTCGTTGAACCATTTTACTTGGCCGGTGCGAATGTCAGACATGTGGTAAGTCCTATCTATAACAAAATGAAACTAAGCCTGGTTGGGCAGCATTTGCCTGGAAGTCAGGGGTTGAAGCATGACTGACCACGTCTCTTTGTCCCAGTAGCATGTAGCACAATCCCTGTCTAAAGCCTGACCGATTGTACTGGAGCCCGATCCCTTGTCAATTTGGCACTTTTCATTTTTTGAGCGAGCTAAAAGTATTGTGAAGTCAGCAGCTTGTTTCATGCTTCACATCAAAAAAAACGGGAGGCCATGGCCTCCCGTCTGCATAAGGGGAAGTGGTCGAGCCCCCTTATTCCTTGAGGGCGAACCCTTCCCCCTGGCGGTCGTAGCGGTAGCTGACCTGACCGAGAGAGCGGACCTCGACCCGCTGGATGCGGCGGCTGGTGTCCACCAGGATGAACACCGACTTGCCCGACTGCAGCCGGGTCAGCGGCCTGTCCGGCCCTTCGATGGCGATGAGCCGGCTGAGCTCGGCCCCCGGCAACTCGAACTTGCGGAAGATGGAGTAGAGGGTTTCACCGGCCTGCACGTCGTGCTGCAACCAGGTGCCATCCACTTTCTCCTCGACGGGCTTGGCGGCCTGGGGC
Organism: Aeromonas sp. LsrichE-8G; assembly: GCF_022869435.1. Taxonomy (NCBI): domain Bacteria; kingdom Pseudomonadati; phylum Pseudomonadota; class Gammaproteobacteria; order Aeromonadales; family Aeromonadaceae; genus Aeromonas; species Aeromonas sp. LsrichE-8G. Next base: position 114,367 of record NZ_JALIHH010000032.1, on the reverse strand, counting down.
TCACCGGCGTTGCCGACGGTCAGGGCCTGGGCCGGCACGGCCAGGGGGACCGCCAGAGAGCCTGACGGCGCCGTGGTCGGGGCGGCGGGGGCGGGCTCCCAGGCCAGCACCAGCAGCCAGAGCGGGATCAGCACCAGCAACCCTATGGTGTGTTTGCGGGGCAGGGGGCTTGCCAGCTTGAACGAGGCCGCCTTCGGCTCCTTGTTGCGCTGACCCAGGCCACTAATACCCTGGCCGAGACGCTGGCGCAGGGGCAGGGTAGCCGCGTTGATACGTTGGAGCAGGGTTCCTTGTGATTCGTCTTGGCGACGCTGCTGGGCTCGTCTGTTATGGCCACGTGGGCGACGGTCCGGGGTGGGCACGGCATTTACCTCTCACTACATTGCCTGCCATCAGGCAAATATGCCGCCTATGGTAAACGGACTCGCCCCCGAGGGGGAGAGTCCGGAGCATGAAAATTATCAGCTGAGACGAAACTGACCCAACAATTGCTGCAAACGTTCCGCCGCCTGACGCAAGGCCTGACTGGCGTTGGCCGTGCTGGTGGCGTCCCTGGCGATGTCGTTGGCCAGTGCGCTGGTTTTTGACAGATTGCCGGAGACAGTCTCGGAAACCGAGCTCTGCTCCTCGGCGGCGGAGGCGATTTGGTAGGTCATGTCGTTGATGGTGGCGATGGCCTGGAAGATGCTGCCGAGGGCCGCCTCCGCCTGATCCGCTTCCCCCACCGCCTGATGGGTCAGCTGCTGGCTCTGCTGGATGGCGTTGACCGCGTTGGTGGAGCTGTGGCGGATCTTGTCGATCAGCTCCTGGGTATTCTGCACCGCCTGCTGGGTGTTGCCCGCCAGCTTGCGCACCTCGTCGGCCACCACCGCAAAACCGCGCCCCTGCTCGCCGGCCCGGGCCGCCTCGATGGCGGCGTTGAGTGCCAGCAGGTTGGTCTGATCGGCGATCCCCTGGATGACGGTGAGGATGCTGGTGATCTGCTCGCTGTCGTGAGCCAGCCCTTCCACCACTTCGGCTCCCTTGCCTGCCTCGGCGGCCACCTTGTGCATGGAGTGGATCACCCGCTGGAAGCGTACCTTGCCCTCGTCCGCCGCGCTCTGGGCCTGCTTGGCGGAGTCGGCGGTGTTGTTGGCGTGGGTGGCCACCTCCTGGCTGACGTAGGACATCTCCTGTACCGCGGTCAGCATCTGCTCCATTTCCGCCTGGTGATGCTGCAGGTTGCTGTCGGTCTGTCCGGCGATGCGATCGGTATCCCCGGCGTGGCGATGGACCTCGCTCGCGGTCTTCTGCACATCCCCGAGCAAGGCCTGCAGCTTGTCGATGAAGCGATTGATGCCCCGGGCCAGGGCCCCCAGCTCGTCCCGGGAGCGGCTCTCCAGGCGCTTGGTGAGATCCCCCTCGCCGTCGGCGATGTCATCCACCAGGCTCACCATCTGGCGGATGGGGCCCGTGATGCTGCGGGCAATGACCAGCATGGTGCCAAGGGCCAGCGCCAGTACGATGAGGGCACCGATGAGCTGCTGGGTCATGGCGGCGCGGTTCATGTCGGTGAGCTGGCGTGCCAGCTCGTCCGCTCCCGCCAGCACCACCTTGTAGGGCAGGGTGACGATGATGGCCCAGTTGCGGGCCATGCCGGGCACCGCAATGGGCACCGAGATGCGAAACGCGTCGGTGAGCTCCTGGCGCTGCACGTCCGGTTTGAGGTACTGCTGCCAGCCGTTGCCGAGCACCTTGTCGGCGCGGCTGCCGAGCAGGCTGGCGTCGCCGCTGGTGCCGGTGATGACGCCGGCGGCGCTGACGATCAGGGTCTCCCCCTTGCCGTCATAGATGTTGCTGTTGAGGGACTGGGCCTGGCGGCTGATGGAGTCCACCGCCAGATCCAGCGCGGCGATGCCCTTGAACCGGCCATCCACCAGGATGGGGGTGGTGATGGTGCTCACCAGCACCTGCTGGCCGTTGATGTCCACCTTGAAGGGATCGATGAGGCAGGGGCGCCCCTCCCGTTTCGGGCAGGCATAGTAGTCGTTGGCCGGGTTGCCGAACTCGTCCGGATCGCTCTTCTCGATGGAGAGCAGCAGATCGCTGCCGATCTGATCCTTGTCGCGATAGAAATAGGGAACGAAGCGCCCCTTGTCGTCACTGCCGAGCGCGCTCTGGCCGGCGAAGCTTTCGTCCTGGCCGTCGAAGCCGTTGGGCTCGAAGCCCGCGAAGGCGCCATAGAGCTGGGGCTCCAAAGCAAGCTGGGCCTTGAGCAGATCGGTGGCCTGCTGGCGATCCAGCGGCAGTTTGCCCTCCTGCTGGCGGGCGAAAACGCTGGCCATCTGCTGGGTGTAGGAGAGCCCCTTTTGCAGCAGTTGGGTGATGGTGGCGGCCTCGGCGCGGGCGTTGGCGCTCACCTTCTGCCACGCCTCCTGTTGCAGGGCGGCGCGACTGGAGTCGATGGTGAGCTGCTGGGTCTGCCGGCCTGAATACTGGTTGAGCAGGATCAGGATGACCAGGGCCGTGGTCATGGCGACACCGGCCAGTACCAGGATACGATTCTGGATAGAACGAAACTGCATCGTGCGTTCCTTGTATCGTTGAGGGTTCGTTGACGGGGTGACTGAAGTATCGGCTGTGCGGGAGATCTCTCCAGCAACCTCGCCTAGCTAAGCGGGAAAAAAGGGAAAATTCTGAGACATCACTCTAAAACAGCGGTTTTTGCGGGAATAGACCCTATTTTCCCCTCTGCCTCGCCATGGTTTTCCCATCCGTCATTGTCGGTGCTAAAATGCGACGGTTTTTTTAACGAATTGGCCCAAGGCCCTCTACACAAGGCTTAAAGATGAAAGTCAAAACCCGTTTTGCTCCCAGCCCGACCGGCTTTTTGCATGTCGGCGGTGCCCGTACCGCACTCTATTCCTGGTTGTTTGCAAAGAACCAGGGCGGTGAGTTTGTGCTGCGTATCGAGGATACCGATCTGGAACGTTCCACTCAGGAGGCCATCGACGCCATCATTGAGGGCATGGAATGGCTGGAGCTGAACTGGGATGAGGGCCCCTACTACCAGACCAAGCGCTTCGATCGCTACAACGGCCTCATCGACGAGATGCTGGCTGACGGCCGCGCCTACAAGTGCTACTGCTCCAAGGAGCGGCTGGAAGCGCTGCGCGAAGGCCAGATGGCCAACGGCGAGAAGCCCCGCTATGACGGCAAGTGCCGGGATGGCGACCACGATCACCCGGCCGATGCGCCCCACGTGATCCGCTTCCGCAACCCGACCGAAGGCTCCGTGGTGTTCGATGACCACGTCCGTGGCCGCATCGAGTTCGCCAACACCGAGCTGGACGATCTGATCATTCGCCGTACCGATGGCGCGCCGACCTACAACTTCTGCGTGGTGGTCGATGACTGGGACATGGAGATCACCCACGTGGTGCGTGGGGAAGACCACATCAACAACACCCCGCGCCAGATCAACATCTACAAGGCCCTGAACGCGCCGGTGCCGGAGTTTGCCCACGTCTCCATGATCCTGGGTGACGACGGCGCCAAGCTCTCCAAGCGCCACGGCGCCGTCTCCGTCATGCAGTACCGCGACGACGGTTACCTGCCGGAAGCGCTGCTGAACTATCTGGTGCGTCTGGGCTGGTCCCACGGGGATCAGGAGATCTTCACCCTGGACGAGATGATCAAGCTGTTCAGCCTGGATGCCATCTCCAAGTCCGCCTCCGCCTTCAACACCGACAAGCTCTTGTGGCTCAACAACCACTACATGCGCAGCCTGGATCCGGCCTATGTGGCCAAGCACCTGGCCTGGCACATGGAACACCAGCAGATCGACACCAGCAATGGCCCGGCGCTGGCCGACGTGGTCACCCTGCTGGCCGAGCGCTGCAACACCCTGGTGGAGGTGGCTGCCCAGAGCCGCTACCTGTTCGAAGAGTACGAGGCCATCGACGAAGCGGCAGCCAAGAAGCATCTGCGCGGTGTGGCTGCCGAGCCGCTGGCGCTGGCCAAGGCCAAGCTGGCGGCCCTGGAGACCTGGACCACCGAGGCGCTGCACGAGCTGATTGAAGCGACCGCCGCCGAGCTGGGTCAGGGCATGGGCAAGGTCGGCATGCCGCTGCGTGTGGCCGTCACCGGTCTGGGCCAGTCTCCTGCCATCGACGCCGTGATGGCGCTGGTGGGCAAGGAGCGGGTCCTCGCCCGCATCGACCGCGCCCTGGCGTATATCGAAGCGCGCATGGCCGCCGAGTAAGCTTGTCGCCGCACATTGCCGTCACCGGTCTGGGGTAATCTCTCCCCTGCCATCGACGCCGTGATGGCGCTGGTGGGCAAGGAGCGGGTCCTCGCTCGTATCGACCGCGCTTTGGCGTATATCGAAGCGCGCATGGCCGCCGAGTAATTCAGAGCGCCGATACGGGTCAGTCCCCTGGCATCGCCGACGCCGTGATGGCGCTGGTGGGCAAGGAGCGGGCCTCGCTCGTATCGACCGCGCCCTGGCGTCTATCGAAGCGCGCATGGCCGCAGAATAAACATCGGCCATGGCATGAAAAGGGCCCCCTGACGGGGGCCCTTTGTATTTTGGCCTCAAGCGGATTTGCGACGTAAAACAGCGACATAGCGACGAGGTTGGCGGTAAAAACAGCTAACTGCCTGAATTTTGACTAAACGCTCCAGCGGGTGAGAATTTTGGGTTGACAGCAAAGCGGGTGATGCCTATCATGCGCCTCCGTTGCCAGAGATAACTTTGGTAGCGCCGAGGTGAGTTGGGGTTATAGCTCAGCTGGGAGAGCGCTTGCATGGCATGCAAGAGGTCCGCGGTTCGATCCCGCGTAGCTCCACCAAATTCTCCTCGAACAATCTGGAGTCCAAGGGGTTATAGCTCAGCTGGGAGAGCGCTTGCATGGCATGCAAGAGGTCCGCGGTTCGATCCCGCGTAGCTCCACCAGGTTCCCGATTGACATGAAGTACCCAGGGCAGTGCGGTGTGTATCACCCAGGCCGACCTTTGTGGGGTTATAGCTCAGCTGGGAGAGCGCTTGCATGGCATGCAAGAGGTCCGCGGTTCGATCCCGCGTAGCTCCACCATTATTGAGGATGAATGGCCGCCAGAACCATTCATTCAGTACCGAATTTGGGGTTATAGCTCAGCTGGGAGAGCGCTTGCATGGCATGCAAGAGGTCCGCGGTTCGATCCCGCGTAGCTCCACCAAATTCAGAGTGATTCAGCGTCACTCACACACATCGGGGTTATAGCTCAGCTGGGAGAGCGCTTGCATGGCATGCAAGAGGTCCGCGGTTCGATCCCGCGTAGCTCCACCATCTTTCGCAAGAAAGCACCAAGGCCACCGCATCGCGGTGGCCTTTTTGTTTGCCTGTCATTTGGATTTCCCATGATCTCGCCCTTTGCATTTGTCTGGCAAATGGCGTTTCACCCTGTCCGCGAGGGCATCAGCGGCCCTGGCCGCCGCTGACGGGGGTGAGGGTGGGGATTGGCGCCGATGCCGCCATGGCCATGGCGCGGGCTGCGTGGTGCCATCCTCTGCCGCGTGGCGGTTGGCTCGTTCGGCAGCCTGCGGGATACGCTATCCGGCCCCTGATGTCAGCACCGGGTTTCCCCGTCGGCAGGGTGCCAGTCCCCGGGAAAGGGGCGAGGCGGGGGCAACAGGGTATTTATTCATCCCATGATGTGGCCCTTTGCATTTGTTTTTCAAATGGCCCTGGCACAAAAAAAGCCCGCGATCATCGCGGGCTTTGCACCTGGCATCGAGGATGCCGCGTTTTAGCGACGGCGCCGCCAGGCGAGCGGCAACAGGGCCAGCAGCAGGGCGCCCATGGCGCCGCCACCCCCCTTGCTCGCTTCCTTGAGCTTGAGGTCAACGATGACGGGGTCGTGGTCCGAGGCGCTGAAGGGGTTGTCCGACTTGATGAGGTCGCCGGTGTAGGCGCTGCCATATTCGAACAGGTTGCTCTCGAAGGAGTTGATGTGCCAGTCGGCCACCGCCACCACCTTGTCAGCCAGCGCCGGGTTGGCGAGGGCGTAGTCCAGGGTGCCGAGCTCGGCCTCGTAGCTGTAGGAGATGGCCTTCTCCTGGTTGAACTTGACGTTCAGATCCACCAGGCCGTAACCCTTGGCCACCGTCTGGCCCATCTGCTCATAGGGCTTGTCGCCGATGTAGGTGTGGGAGGCGGAGCGGATCTGGCGCTCCCCCGCGACCGGCGCATAGTCGGTCAGCACCCGGATGGGATCCTCCTTGGCGTAGGAGTTGAAGTCCCCCACCAGCAGCACCTGGCCCGGCATCTTGCTCACCGCCTCCCCCAGCACCTTGGCGGCGCTCACCCGAAACTCGGTGCACTTGCCCTGCAGATCCGCAGGCTCCGTCTTGCCATCCCCGTTCTCATAGCAGCCCGACCCCTTGGACTTGAGGTGGTTGACCACCAGGGTCAGGGGGGCGTCGCTGCCCGCCACGGTGAAGCGCTGGACCAGGGAGTCCCGCTGACCGGCGCTCTTGGTGACGCCGCCCGTGGTGTAGCGCTGCTGGGGCAGGGGGATGACGTCGGCATCCCCGCTCGGGGTGAGCAGGGCGGGGCGGTAGATCATGGCCACCATGATGGCGTCGCCGCCAAAGAAGCGATCCTCCGTGAGCAGGGCCTTGGGCAGGGTGACGAAGGCGTAGTGCTTGCTCGCCTCCTTCTGCCTGGCGTTGAGGCTCTCCACCAGATCGTGGAGGGCGGCGTGCTCGTCAAAGCCGTTGTTCTCCATCTCCATCAGGCCGAGCAGGTCGGCGTCCATCTCGGTGATGGCGTTGACGATCTTGGCGCGCTGCAACTGGAACTCCTCCAGGCTCTTGGCGCCGCGGTTGCAGCCCTTGGCGCTGTCCGCATCCGCCTGATCCGCGCAGAGCACGTTGAGGGCGCCCCCCACGCTGGAGTGGCTGGTGAAGTAGTTGAGCACGTTGAAGCTACCGATGCGAAGGTCAGTGCCATCCAGGCGGGCCGGGGCGCTCTGGCGGTCGTTGTCGCCGGTGCGCAGCAGATCCCCCGCGGTGATGGTCTGATCCCGGGGCACGATCAGGCGGTACTCGTTGTAGCTGTAGCCGACCATGGCCTCCAGATTGACAGGGGCATCGCCGATGCGCAGGTAACCCTGCTCCGGCTCCCAGGCGGGCAGCCAGGGGAGCTTGCCGTCCCCCGCCTTGAAGTCCGACTCGAGGAAGACGCGGTTGCTGGCGTTGGCCTCGGCCAGCGCCACGGCCTCGGGGCTGCTCGCCACATGGAGCTGGGTCGGTTTCATCAGCGGGGCGCCGTGAGCGAGCACCAGGTTGTTGCGCCGGGCGGCATAGTCGTAGCTGAAGTTGCGGCTGATTTGGAGGGCGCTGTCGGCGTCGAGGCGCACCCGCATCCCTTCGTGACGCTCCAGGGCCCGGGCCAGGGTTTCCCCCTCCAGTACCCGCAGCGCCGTGGCGGCCGGGGCGTCGCCCTGGGCCAGGGTTGTCAGGCGCGGCGTGCTGCCGTCAAACAGGGGCTTGAGCTGGGTGTGGCCGTAATACTCCTCGACCTTGGCCTCCAGACAGACCAGGGCGCCCGGCTGGATGTCCGGGTACTTGCTGGCGAAGTTCTTGTCGTTGAGGTAGACGAAAATGCCGTCCGACGTCTCGGGGTTGCCGTCCCCCTGCACATCCAGCAGGTAGAAGCCCTTGTTGAGGCTTTCCCCCAGACCTGAGACCACCGCCTTGACCGAGACGCTCTGGGCGCTTTCGAACTGATCGTCCGGGACGAGGGGGCTCTTGTCGCCACTGCCCTGGATGGCGGGGATGGGGGTGAGGGCACTGTCGGCCGGGCAACTGAAGCCGGCGGCGTAGAGAGAGGGGGACGCGAGCGCGAGCCCCACGGCCAGCGACAGCAGGGTAGGTGTTCCTTTCATGGGTATTCCTTTTTTTATTTTTGCCAGTGTTTCCATAGCCTTGGCATCGTGGCCAAGGGCGCGCATTGTCACATTTCTGGCAGCTCTGACCAGTGAGCCAACGCACATTATGAGGAGACAAAGGAGCCCATCTGCCATTTTTTGACGTGGCTAACAGTTTGATATTGATGATCTATTTGTCATCAGGTGGGAGCGAAAAGTGTGAGGCGGCCAGCATTCACATATTTTCCTTCGAGAATAAAGATTGAGCAGTGGTCACTTGCTTCCTATACTCGAGCCGTTCCTCACGGAACCCAGGCAAAGGGCAAACCGGCAGTGATGCCGGGACGCAAAGCCTCCGATCTGTCCCATCCGGGCCAGACAGCGGGGTTACCCAGGGTGACTTGAGGGTTTGTGGCCCGTCCATGGCCTGTTGTCGCTCCCTTGTTCCCTGTTGCGATTGCGCTTTTCCCGGTATTGAAGCCAAGACAAAACAAGGAAGATAACAATATGCAACAGATCTTGAGGCCCAGCAGGCTTGCCATGCTGGTCGCCCTTGCGGCCGTCCCTGCCTGGGCGCAGGCTGCTTACCCCGCCTATCAGGCCGGCACCGCCTACAAGGCTGGCGACATCGTCAGCAACGCAGGCGCCCTCTATGAATGCAAGGAATTCCCTTACTCCGGCTGGTGCGGCGCGTCCCCCTATCACTACGCCCCCGGGGTGGGGGTGGTCTGGGCCGATGCCTGGAAGCTGTATGGTGGTGAGGTGCCGCCGCCGGCCCTGGTCGTCGCCATCGGCTCCCCCGCCGTGGGTGCCAGCGTCAGCGAGGGGGCCAGTGTGGCCCTGGCGGTGACGCTGAGCGGCCCGGTCACGGCGCTCGCCCGGGTGGAATACCTCATCGACGGCGCTCTGGTCGCCACCGCCACGGCTTCTCCCTGGAGTGCGAGCTGGTCTGCCGCCGGTGCGGGCAATCACGCCCTCAAGGCCCGGGCGCTGGATAAAGACGGCAAGGTGCTGAGCGAGGCGGATTCGAGCTTCAAGGTCGCCGCCGTGGTGGCCCCGGAGGCGCCCAGGGTGAGCATCGCAAGCCCGGCCGCCGGCGCCAGGGTGACCTTGGGCCGCGCCCTCACCGTCAGCGGCAATGTCACCGACGCCAATGACGACGTCGCCAAGGTCGAGCTGTTCGTGAATGGCCAGAAGGTGGGCGAGGACACCAGCGCCCCCTGGCAGCTGAGCTGGACGCCCCAGAACAAGGGGCTGACCGGCCTCAAGCTGGTGGCGACCGACAAGAGCAACCTCTCTGGCGAGTCGGCCCAGGTGGACGTGCAGGTGGAAGAAGCGGCCCTGCCCCCTACCGGCGGCAACCTCTCCTGCGACGTGCGCCAGATCTACCGCGCCGACGGCAGCGAGTGCATGGGGGATGACCACGGCCGCCGCGTCATCGGGTATTTCACCTCCTGGCGCACCGGCAAGAACGGCCTGCCCGCCTATCTGGTGAGCGATATTCCCTGGGACAAGATCACCCACATCAACTACGCCTTCGCGGCGGTGGACGAGCAGAGTCACACCATCAAGGTGGATGACGCCGCTACCAAGCTGACCTGGAACGGGGTGCCGGGCGCCGAGATGGATCCGGAGTTCGCCTATCAGGGTCACTTCAACCTGCTGTCCAAGTACAAGAAGCAGTACCCGGACGTGAAGACCCTCATCTCCGTCGGGGGCTGGGCCGATACCCGCGGCTTCTACGCCGCCACCACCAAGGGCGACTGCTCGGTCAACACCGCCGGCATCAACGCCTTTGCCGACTCGGCCGTGGGCTTCATCCGCCAGTACGGCTTCGATGGGGTGGATATCGACTACGAGTACCCCACCTCCATGAAGGATGCGGGCAACCCCAACGACTTCCCGCTCTCCAACCAGTGTCGCGGCAAGCTCTTTGCGAACTATGAAGTGCTGATGAAGACCCTGCGCAACAAGCTCGACAGCGCCGGCACCGAGGACGGTCGCAAGTACATGCTGACCATCGCCTCGCCGGCCTCGGCCTACCTGCTGCGCGGCATGGAAAACTTCCAGGTCACCCAGTACCTCGACTACGTCAACCTGATGACCTATGACTTCCACGGTGCCTGGAACCACTTCGTCGGTCACAACGCCGCCCTGTTCGACAACAAGGCGGATCCCGAGTTGTCCCAGTGGGGTGTCTACACCCAGGCCCAGTTTGGCGGCATCGGCTATCTCAACTCCGCCTGGGCGGCCCACTACTTCCGTGGTGCCCTGGCGGCGGGCAAGATCAACATAGGGGTGCCCTATTACACCCGTGGCTGGCAGGGGGTCACCGGTGGCACCCACGGTCTGGGTGGCAAGGCGGCGCTGCCGAGCCAGAGCGATTGCCAGCCGGGCACCGGTGGCAGCACCATTCCGTGCGGCAACGGGGCGGTGGGCATCGACAACATCTGGCATGACCTTGACAAGAACGGCAAGGAGATTGGCGGCGGCGCCGTGCCCATGTGGCATGCCAAGAACCTGGAGCACGCGGCCAGCCTCGGCATCACCACCTTGCCGAGCTACGGCCAGGCCTGGGGTCTGGATCCCAACAACCCGGCCCACGTGATGCAAGGCCAGTATGTGCGTTACTACGACGACAAGGCCCATGCGCCCTGGCTCTGGAACGAGCAGAAGAAGGTGTTCCTCTCCACCGAAGATGAAGAGTCCATGGGTCACAAGCTCGACTACATCGTCAAGCGGGGCCTGGGGGGCGTCATGTTCTGGGAGATGGCGGGGGACTATGACTTCGATGCCGCGAAGAACGAGTACGTGATGGGCAGCACCCTCACCAGCCTCGCCTACGAGAAGTTCAGCAAGGCCGACAAGGCGGCCCTGAAGCAGAATGATCTGCCGGCGCCGGCTGCCCAGCTCGACATCGGCGTGAGCCTCTCCGGCTTCAAGGAAGGGGACTCCAACTACCCGATCAACCCGACCCTCAAGCTCACCAACAAGTCGACCCAGACCATTCCGGGCGGCACCCGCATCGAGTTCCTGGTCCCCACCTCCACCTCAGACACCATCACCGACCAGAGCGGCATGGGACTGAAAGTGGTGGAGAGCGGTGGCAACCAGAACTCGGACGGCATCGCCAATGAGAAGGACTTCCACAAGGTGGCTCTGACGCTGCCGGCCTGGAAAGCCTGGACGCCGGGCACCGACGTGGAAGTGGCCATGACCTACTACCTGCCGGCCGCCGGCGTGCCGAGCGGCATGCGCCTGATTGCCGGCAGCCAGACCATAGGCCTGAAGTCCGACTTCCCGGCCCTGGCCGAGGCGGTGCTGGGCAGCAGTGGTGGTGGTGACGGCGGCAGCGGTGGCACCACCTGTGCCAGCCAGAACGTCAACCCGGCGGACTACAATGCCTATCCGACCTGGCCGCGCGGGGATCACGCCAATGGCAACGACCGCATGACCAACGGCAAGGCGGTGTGGCAGGCCAACTGGTGGACCAGCAGCGAGCCCAAGACGGGCGATGGCAGCTGGAAGCTGGTGTGCAGCTACTGAGTTGTCCCGGCTGCTGTACCAGCCGCGAGCTCAGAGCGGGCGACGGCAGCTGGACGCTGGTATGCAGTGACTGATGACCTGTTGAAGGGGTTGCCCCCTCCCAACGCAACGACCCAATCCGGAGCCCAGGCTCCGGATTTTTTTGTGCCTTGTATCAGGAGAAGGAGGGGGAAAAGGGCAGGGGCGGTGCCATAAAAAAGACCGCTCCGAAGAGCGGCCAATTGCCACCAAGGCAATCTGCGGGGTGACCCCCTTGTCGATGTGTCGCGGCCCGGATGCCGAGTCGGGGAGATCCCCGCCCCGCCAGCCGGGCCGCGCAGCTTTATTGGGTGACGGCGCCGCCCTGCTGCTCTTTCAAGAAGCTGATCCAGGGGGAAGCACGACCACTGACGTTGCCGTTCTGGGCGGCCTGAGTGAAGGCGGAGAGCGCCTCCTTGGGCTTTTGCTGCTCAAAATAGGCGACCCCGGTCAGGAACTTCAGATCCGCCCGCTGCTCGCCGCTGGCGTTGGCGGCAGGCTTGGCGGCGAAGGCCACCAGATCCTGGTAGCGTTTGCTCTGGATCATCATGCGCGCCATCTTGAGCTGCAGCTCGGCATTGGGGGCCAGCTTGTAGGACTTGGCCAGGGTGTCGATGGCCGGGTCCAGCTCCTTGGCCTGATGCCAATAGTTGGCCAGCGTCTTGTAGTTGGCCGCGGTGCTCTCGATCTGCCCCTCCTTCATGGCTTTCTCCATCACGCGGGCGGCGCGGTGGGGAATGCCGGCGAAGGCGAGGTAGTTGGCGAGCCGCTGCAACTCGTTGGCCTCGGTCAGCATGCCGAGGTTGTAGGCCCCTTCCAGTGCCGCCAGGGCCTTGGCATCGTTGCCCGCCTGCATGTGCATGGCCGAGAGCTGGGTCCAGTACTTCTTCTTCTCCGGGTAGCGGTCCACCAGGGCGGTCAGCACCTCGGTAGCCGGCTTGTACTGTTTCAGCTCGTAGTGGGCCGCCATCTTCAGCAGGTACCAGGACTCCGGCGCCTTGCCCGCTGAGAGCTTGATCGCGTTGTCCACCGCCGGAATGGCTTCCCTGTACTGCTTGAGCTGCACATGGGCGTTGGCCAGGGTGATGTAGGCGTGCGGGGTCGGCTTCTCGTCCTTGCCGAGGTTTGCGAACCACTCCTTCATGGTGTTGATGGAACCCTTGAAGTTCCCCTCCGCCATGTAGAGCTGGGCCAGGTTGTAGCGCACCTGCTGGGCCACCGGGGGCGGCAGGCCGCCGGTGGCGATGGCGTCGGCGAAGTACTTGGTCGCCTGACCGTACTTCTCCTGCTGCGCCGCCACGAAGCCCAGGGTCTGCAAAATGACCCCCTTGTCGTAGACCCGCTCGCCGGCGCCGGACAGCGCCTCCTGCAGCTTGGCATTGGCCTCGCCGTATTTCTTCTCGGTGATCAACGCCTGGGCCTTGTTGACCGCGCGGTAGGCGCGGTCAGACAGGGCGGGTTGTTCGGCGGCCCAGGTGGCGGTGCTGAGCAGCACCGCCATGGCCACCGGGGCGAGGATCAGGGTATGTAACTTTTTCATCGCCACCCTCCTTAGTTGGTCGCAAACTCGATCTCTTGCTGCATGCGACTGGCCTGCGGCTTGCCGTCCACCATGGCCGGCTTGAAGGTCCACTTGGCGATGGTCTGGCGCGCCGCCTTGCCGAGGTCATAGCTGCGGGGCTCTTCCTTGACGATGCGGATGTTGCTCACGGTACCGCGCTCGGTGACGGTGAACTCCACCAGCACCTTGCCGGATGCGAGGCCGGCCAGGGCCGCCTTGCGGGGCATCATGGGCTCGAAGGTCGCCATCGGGATGGCGCCGTTGTTGCCGCCCATGCCGCCGCCACCGCCGCCGGTGCTGTAGGCACCCAGGGCGTTGCCGCCACCGATGTTGACCGGGATGTCGAGTTTGGGCATGTCCATGGGGGAGCTGTCCATCTTCGGCCTGTCCGTGCTCGCCACCTCCATCTCGGGCGGGGGCGGCGGGCGGTTCGGGGGCGGCGGCTTGGGCAGTTCCCGTTGCTTCTCTTGCAAGGTCTCCTGAGGCTTGAGGCGGATGAAGTCGGTCATGGTGACGTCCTCCCGCTCCGTCAGCTCCCGGTGATCCGGCGTGATGAGCTTGTTCATTCCCAGAAACAGGAAGAACACCACCACGCAGGAGACCGCTAACGATATCAGGTATCTCATGGCATTCGCTCCGGCATCAGCTGCTCTTGTCGGCGGCGATGGAGATGTTCTGGACACCGGCCATGCGGATCTGGTCCATGACCTGCACCACCAGACCGGAACGGGATTCGCTGTCGGCCTGGATCACCACGGCGCTTTCCGGGTTCTCCGCCCGCAGCCGCTCGATGTTGGCACGCACCGCGCCCACTTCGACGATGCGCTTGTCGACCCAGACCTGGCCGTTCTCGCGGACCGCGACCATGATGTTCCCCTTCTTCACCGTCTCGGCCGTGCTGGCGCTCGGGCGGTTGATCTCCACGCCGGACTCCTTGACGAACGAGGTGGTGACGATGAAGAAGATCAGCATGATGAACACGATGTCCAGCATGGGGGTCAAATCGATGGCCGCCTCGTCAGCACCGCTGTCGCTGTGACGTTTTCTCATGGCAAAAAACTCCTTGCTTGTTCTGTGCCCCGGCGGGCATGGCCCGGCCGGGGATGTGCATCCTGCATCAGCCGTGTCTCAGGTTGTCTTCCAGCTTCTGCACCGCCAACTTGGCCTTGTGATCGAGCCGGCTGACAAAAAACAGGCCGGAAAGGGCGGCAATCATGCCCGCCATGGTCGGTACCGTCGCCTTGGAGATCCCCGAGGCCATCGCCCTGGGGGAGCCTGTGCCGGTAATGGCCAGGGTATCGAACACCTGCACCATGCCGACCACGGTCCCAAGCAGCCCCATCAGCGGGCAGAGGGCGATCAGCACCTTGATGACCGGCATCCCCTTGTCCACCGCCATGGCGACCCGGGAGACCAGCTCGCGGCGGATCTGCCTGGCAGACCAGGAGAGGTGATCGGTGCGGGCCAGCCAGGCCGTCTTGGTCTGCTTCACCTGCTGGGGATAGACCGCCATGAAGTAGAACCAGCGCTCCAGCAGCAGGGCCCACATCATCAGGGTCAGGAAGAACAGGGCGACCAGCACGTCGCCCCCCAATCCCAGAAACCGGCGGACCGACTCGACTTCTTCAATCAACCAGAACCACATGGGTGACTCCTTAGGCTGCGGCTTTGGCGGCGTGCAGACGTTCCTGATAACGGGCAACGAAACCGGCGCTCTGCTCTTCCAGTACCTGGATCAGACGGCGGCTCTGGGTCTGGACGATGGTGTAGAGGAACAGCATGGGCACGGCCACGACCAGACCCTGCATGGTGGTCACCAGGGCCTCGGAGATACCGCCCGCCATCAGCTTGGGATCGCCGGTACCGAACAGGGTGATGGCCTGGAAGGTGGCAATCATCCCGACCACGGTACCCAGCAGGCCCAGCAGCGGGGCGACGGAGGCGATCAGCTTGATGAGGCTGATGCCCTTCTCCAGCTTGGGCACGTTGCGCAGGATGATCTCGTCGAGCTTGGATTCCAGATCCTCGATGTTGTCGCCACGATGGCTCTGGTAGGCTCCCAGCATCTCGCCGATGGGGTTGCCCTTGATGATCTGCTCGGATTTCAGTTGCTTGCGCATGGCACCGCCGATGAGGGAGAGACGGGCGCCGCAGAACAGGGCCAGCAGGGTACCGATGACACCCAGCGCCAGGATCACGTAACCCACGGAGCCACCCTGATCGATGCGCTCCTTGAGGGTCGGCGATTGCACCAGCAGGGAGAGGATCACGCCGCGGGACGGGTCGATGAAGATGGGTTCGACGCTGCCGCCACCCTGTTCAAACTTGGCGACCGGTTCCAGCACCGCGTTCTCGGGCTGGCGGGAGAGTTGTTCGAACTTGCCGGTCTCCGGCACGAAGGTGAGGTACTTGCCTTCGGAGACGGTGTTGAACTCGCCGATCTGGGTCACGGTCTTCTCGGCCTGGTTGCCCTCGCCGTAGACCACGGTGGCCGGGATCTGGCTCACCTTGCCACCGTCGACCATGCGGCTGAGGGTGGTGGTCCAGAAGGCGGTCAGGTCATCGCTGGAGGGCAGTTCCTTGCTCTCGGCCAGGCGAGTCAGCAGGGCAGTCTGCTCGGGATGTTCGACCCGGCGGGCGGAGGCATTGAAGATCCCCTTGAATTCACCGGCGAACTGGCGCAGCACGCCAAACATCTCGCCCATGTTGCCGGAGCGCTGGCGCAGGGTTTCGGTCAGCTCGGTGAGCTGCTTGTCGTTGGCATCGAAGGTGGCCTTGAGCTGTTCACCTCGGGCGGTCTCGGCGGCGAGCTCCGCCTTGGCCTTGGCCAGCAGGGCGCCCTGCTCGTTCTTGTCAGCCAGGAAGCGGGCTTCCCGCTCCTTGTTGATCTGGGATTCGCTGGCGCTGGCGGCTTTCACTTGGCTCAGCAGGGCATTGAGATCCACCGGCTTCTCGGCGGCGGTCACCGGCAAGGTGACCAGGGTGGCCCCCGCAATCAGGGAGGCAATGGCGAGTTTGATTCCTTTCATGATGCTTTCTCCGCAGTTTGAACCGGCAGCTTGATGAGGGCGGGGGGCGCCTGCTTCTTCGCGATGCGAAGGCCTTGTTCAACCGCACTGCGATACTCCTGGGGCAGTACTTCCCACTGGCGGGTCTGCTTGTTCCACATGCCGGTCTCGTTGCCATCCGGGGACTGGTAGAGCAGGGCGATGCGGCCAACGCGCAGGAACTCGTAGGTCTTCTCGTCCCCATCCTTGTCCAGGCTCGCCTTGTAGGCTTCGATGGTGCGGCTGAAGCCCTCCTCGATCTGGTAGGCCTCGAGGATCTTGCGGTACTTCTCGGAGATGGTGACGTCGGCCCGGTTCATCAGGTCGGTCAGGGCCGCCACGCGGTCCTCACGCTCCACCTTCTGGAACGGCAGGTCCAGGGCCACGAACTGATCGAGGGAGTCGATCATCTTGAGCATCAGGGGCACCACTTCGGTGCTGGTCTGGTCGATCTGGGCGATCTGCTTTTGCATGGAAGCGAGTTCGGCACTCTGGGAGTCGACCATCTTGCCCACTTGCTCGTTGTAGGTGCGCAGGCTGTCGACCTGGCGCAGGGCGGCCTTGTACTGTGCCAGGGCAGACTCGGCAGACTCGGCGTAGTTGTCGATCTTCTGCTGGGAAACTTTGGAGGCATTGTCGGTGGCGGCTTGAGCGTCCACTGCCTGACCGGCAGAGGCGGCACTCAGATTGAAGCTGGTCAGCAAGGCAGCCGAAATCAGGCTGCCGAGGAGCGCTTTCTTCATTGTAATTGTCCTTGTTTTCATAGAATTACCCTATCTCCGTAACTTCCTTGGGGCATGGGGCAAAGCCGGCCCGACCGGGCCGGCTTGTCATCTGCAGGTGAATTAGAACTTCTGGCTGTAGTCGAGGTAGTAGATGCGACCGTCGATGCTGTAGAGATCTTCGTTATAGGTGAAGCCATCGCTCTCGAGGGACGGGCCCGAGTTGAACATGTTCTTCACCCCGACCTGGATCTTGCCGTTCCAGGGCGCTTCCACGCCGACGTTCAGGTTCCAGGTGGTCTGGGACGCGATGTGGCCCACTTCCTCACCGGTATCGGCGATGTAGTCCTGGCTCTGGGAGTCGATGTAGTTCGCGCTCAGGTAGGTGTCCATGTTCCACCATTGGGGAACATTGACGCCCACACCGGAGCTGAAGCGCAGCTGCGGCAGGCCGTTCTGGCCGATCTTGTCGATGACGGGACCACCGGCGTACAGACCTTCCTTGTACTCGAGGATGTAGGTACCACCCAGGTCGTAGCGGATGGTGGCGTAGTTCAGGTCGTACTTGTAGTCCACCTTCAGGTCAAGACCCGAGGTATTGAGGGTACCCAGGTTGACCATGGGGGCGATGGCGCCGCTGATCTTGCCCTGGCTGTTACGGGTGATGTAGCTGGAACCGCCGTTGTTCAGCTCGTCATAGATGACGGACTGCAGGGAGTTCAGCTGGATCATGTCCTCGATCTTGATGGTGTAGTAGTCCAGGGAGAGGTTCAGGTCATCCACCGGGCTGTAGGCCACCCCGAAGTTCCAGGTGTCCGCGGTCTCTTCCTTCAGATCCTCGTTGGAGGTACGGGTGGTGTCGTACTGGCGGTTCGGGCAGTCAGCCGCGGAGATGCCGTTGGCCTCGCAGTAGACATAGTCCTTGGCCCAGTCGGCGGAGTAGGAGTCAGCCGAGTAGAGGTCGCTCAGGCTGGGGGCGCGGAACGAACGGGACCAGGAGGTGCGCAGCATCAGGTTGTCCAGCGGCTGGTAACGCAGGCTCGCCTTGGGGGAGAAGGCGCTGCCGAAGTCGCTGTACTTGTCGAAGCGACCGGCCACGTTCAGCTCGATCTGCTCGGTGATGGGCACCAGGGACTCGATGTAGGCGGCAGTCACGTCACGCACGCCACCGGAGGAGTTGCCGGAGGAGCCGATGATGTTGCCGGCTTCGGACTGGGCGTCGTATTTGTCGGCATAGACCCAGTCGTTGTACTCGGCACCGGCATACCAGCTGACCGGACCGGCCGGCAGTTCACCCATGTCCCACTGGACACCGGCGTACCACTGGTAGAAGTCCATGGTGGCGCGGCGGCTGGTGTCGGCGGCCATGGAGGCCGTGGTGGAGGCGTCGAACTCGCCACCGACGAACTTGCCGTCGGCGACCGCCTGCTGGGCGGCGGACTTCAGTACGTAACCGGTGCCGTTCTCCTTGTTGTCGGTCTTGGAGTACATGTAGCCGGCGTTCCACTGCATGTCGCCGACGCTTTCAGTGGTGATGGTACCCTCGAAGCCCAGGTTCATGCTGCCGGTCATGTCGGTGACCAAGTTGTCGCGGGGGCCGACGTTGTTGAAGCGGTAGTAGGCATAGGCAGCTTCACCCAGCCCCTGGGTGGCGGCGGCATCCAGGCCGTTGTCGGCGAAGAACTGGGCGTTCTTCGGGTTGGCCGGATCGATGGTGAAGGCGCCGGCGGCAGGGGCGAAGCGGCCGAAACTCTCGACCCGGGAGCCGATGAGCTGCGGCACGAAGTCGACGTTGTCGTTGATGTGATAGCGGCCGTTCACGTACAGGGTGTCGCGGCTGCGGGAGGCCGTGGTGGCGGCCACCTGACCGTAGTTGAAGTTACAGCCGTCCTCGAACCCGACGAAGGGGGACTTACAGGTGCCATCGGCATTGGTGGCGCCGGCCAGCGGGCCGTATTTCCAGATGCCATCCCCGTTGGCATCGAGGCCGGTGACCCCTTCCACGTTGCGGCCATAGGCGCTGGGGGCATCGTTGCCCTGCTTGGAGAGATAATCGCGATCCCGGCTGTAGATGACGTCTTTCTTGTCGTGCTCGTAGACCGCCATCAGGGAGCCCTTCTCGCCGTTGATCCCCGCGACCATGGAGCCGCTCTTCTCGTCACCGCCGTCTTCGGTCGGGGAGCCAAGGCGTCCCTGGAAGCTCAGGCCTTCATAGCCCTCTTTGAGCACCACGTTGATGACACCACCGATGGCGTCGGAACCGTAGATGGCGGAGCCGCCGTCCAGGTTGACTTCGACCCGCTCAACGGCGGCCATGGGGATGGTGTTCAGGTTGATGGAGGTGCCGCCCATGGTGGGGGAGCCCGCCACCCGCTTGCCGTTCAGCAGGACCAGAGTACGCTCTGAACCCAGGCCGCGCAGGCCGACGGTGGCTTGGGACTGGAAGGAGCTGCCGGAGGCCGGGGAGACGCCGCCAAAGGAGTTATAGGAGGCCTGCTTGAGGTAATCGGCGACGGTCTGCTGACCGGATTGCTCGATCTTCGCCTTGGTCACGGAGACGACCGGGGTGGCGCCTTCCACATCGACTCGGGAGATCCGCGAGCCGGTGACCTTGATTTTTTGCAGTTTTTCGACGTTCTGGCCCTCTTCGGCCAGGACAGGGGTGGCCACTACTGCCGCGCTCGCCAAGGCAAACGCTACGGCAGCAGAGAGTCTGCTTTTCCTAAGCATCGCTAGTATCCTTCCTGATTGTTTTTTGTTTGCTTCCATTACCGCCCTCGTTGGAGCGGTGCGTAAGGCTTATCAAGGTTTGGTGATGGACGTCAAATGGAGCGGCGGGGATGGGGGCAGTAGAGGGAATTAGATGGGAATATGCACTTGATGGAATATTTTTGGCGTTTTATTCCGTAAATGCCGCGTCAACTTATGTAAAGATGTTGTTAGGTTCGATTTTTACAATTTTATTGATTATTTTTTAACTTATCGATAAGTCGCTTGTCACTCCAGTGTCGATATCGAGAAAACGGTTTTTTGTAGTATTTTCATCTGCTTTTGTGGCGAGAGCGTTTTCCGGGGAACGGAGGGTGGGGGCGGCTATCCCTCTTCTATAGGTAAATAAGAAAGCAGTCCGACTTACCGTTAACTTGTTGATTTTGTTCTGCTTGATATGGATTAAAACACCTGTGTAATTAATTTTTTAATAATTAAAATCGAGTTGGACGGGTAGGCGTAGCAGTTTTTTATATTGAAGTTGGGTTTTTTGGAAAAAATCATCCGCGGGATATGCTGCGGGGGGACATTCCCGGTCGCAGACCGGGTTCTACTTGATTTTTGTTGCAGAGCTTTTACAGTGACCGAGCCGGATTGTCTGTCAATGCCAGTCAATTCAGTGAGTAATGCCAGGTAAGGATAGGCCCGTCACCGGATGTGACTGGCCATAAAAGAACAACAAGGACGAGGTTCCACCATGCTGTCGTATTTCCTACGTCGGATGCTTTTGATCATCCCGACGTTTCTCGGTATCACCCTGCTCGTCTTCACCATCACCCGCTTCGTGCCGGGCGGCCCGGTCGAGCGCATGCTGCTGCAGGCGCAGGTCTCGCAAAACGAGTCAGGCCGCTCCAGTGGCAGCAAGGGGGCGCAGGCACTCTCCGACGAACAGATTGAAGAGCTCAAGGCGTTCTACGGTCTCGACAAGCCCATGCTGGTCGCCTACTGGGACTGGTTGCAGAAGCTGGCGGTGCTGGATCTCGGGGAGTCGACCCGTTATTACGAGCCGGTGTGGGATCTCATCAAGGAGAGGTTGCCGGTGACCGCCTTCTTCGGGCTCGCCACCTTTCTGCTGAGTTATGCCGTCTCCATCCCGCTCGGGGTGGCCAAGGCGCTCAGGCACAACAGCCGCTTCGATTCCCTGAGCTCCATGCTCATCTACATGGCCTATGCGCTGCCCGCCTACGTGGTGGGGATCTTCCTCATCACCGTCTTTGCGTTCCATCTGGAGTGGTTGCCCATGGGGGGCTTCCCGGGGGACGAGTTTGACGGGATGGAGAGCAGCTGGGATCAGATCCGCACCGTCTTCGCCCACGCGCTGCTGCCGCTCATCGCCTACGCCATCGGGGATTTCGCCATCCTCACCATGACCATGAAGAACAGCCTGATGGAGAACCTGTCGGCGGATTATGTGCGCACCGCCGTGGCCAAGGGGTTGCCGTTTCGCAAGGCGGTGACCGATCACGCCATGCGCAACAGCCTGATCCCCATCGCGAGTCACTTAGGGTCGGTGCTCACCGTCTTCTTCGGGGGCTCCTTCCTCATCGAGACCATCTTCAACATCGACGGCATCGGCCTGCTCGGTTATGAGGCCATTGTCGAGCGGGATTACCCCACCGTCATGGGCATTCTGGCCATCACCTCCATGCTGATGCTGGTGGGCAACATTGTCTCCGACATCTGCGTTGCCCTGGTCGATCCCCGCGTGCGGTTTGGAGAGTGAGCATGAACCTGAATCCGGTAACTCTGAAAAAACTCAAGCGCTTCAAGTCGATAAAGCGCGGCTACTACTCCTTTGTCATCTTTTCGGTCCTGGTGGTCATCTCTCTGCTGGCGGAACTGCTGGTCAACAGCCGGGCCCTGGCGGTGAGTTATCAGGGGGAGCTCTATTTCCCCACCTATGGGGACGTGATCCCGGGCCAGCACTTCGGGCTCGACTACGAGTACGAGACCAACTACCGCCAGCTCAAGAGCCAATTTGCGAAGGAAGATAAGGGGGATTGGGTGTTGCTGCCCCTGGTCCCCTGGAACCCCTATGAGCAGGACTTCAAGGAGGAAGCCTATCCGCCCTATGCCCCGAGCCTGGTGGAGCGCCACTTCCTCGGCACCGACACCAGCGGTCGCGATGTATTGGCACGGCTGGTCTACGGCTTTCGCATCGCCATCGGCTTTGCCTTCATCGCGCTGGTGGCGAGCTATGTCATCGGGGTCAGCATCGGCTGCATGATGGGGTTCCTCGGCGGTCGGTTCGATCTCCTGATGCAGCGTTTCATCGAGATCTGGTCCCAGGTGCCCTTCCTCTACGTCATCATGATCCTGGTCTCCCTGGCCAAGCCGAACTTCGGCCTGTTCGTCGGTATCAACGTGCTGTTCGGCTGGATGGGGATCACCTGGTACATGCGCACCCTCACCTACAAGGAGCGGGCACGGGACTACGTGATGGCGGCGCGGGCCCAGGGGGCGAGCACCCGGCGCATCATCTTCAACCATATTCTGCCCAATACCCTGATGATGATCGTCACCCTGGCCCCGTTTGCCGTGGTGGGCAACATCTCCACCCTGACGGCGCTGGACTACCTGGGCTTTGGCCTGGCGCCGCCGACCCCGAGCTGGGGGGAGCTGCTCTCCCAGGGGATCAACAACCTCGACGCCATCTGGATCGTGAGTTCGGTGGTGGCGGCGGTGAGCCTGGTGCTCATCATGGTCTCCTTCATCGGGGAGGCCATCCGGGAGGCGTTCGATCCGCGCAAATTTACCCGTTATCAGTGAGCGATGGTGCCTTGCCAGGGCACATCGACAGGACCCTTAATGAAGACGCCCCCAGTGCAGGGGCATGACCAGGAAGTCAAACATGAACAATAAAATCAAATGGACAGGTGCTCTCTTTCTGCTGTTGAACGGATCCTGGGTGTGGGCGGCCAGCCTGCCCGCGGATCTGACGTGGGAGACCAACGACACCGACCCCGTGTTCGCCTCTCCCAAGGCGCTGCCCGGCGGCAACCTCAATCTCTTCGTCGACAGCTTCCCGTTGACGTTTCGCACCGTGGGGCCGGATTCCAACGGCTCGTTCCGCTCCTTCATCCTCGACAACCAGATGAGGCTCATCAGCTTCCATCCCAACACGGGCAACCCCATTCCGGCCCTGGCGAATGCCTGGGCCATCGCGCCAGACAGCCAGACCGTCTATTTCAGGCTCGACCCGCGCGCCAAGTGGTCCGACGGCAAGCCGGTCACCGCCGATGACTACACCTTCGGCTACGAGATGATGCGCTCCAAGGACATCAAGGGCCCCTGGTTCAACAACTACTACACCACCGAGGTGGTGGCAGTGGAGAAGATTGACGACCACACCATCCTGGTCAAGGCGGGCAGCCGCAAGGCCAAGCTCGATCTCCTCAACACCACCGAACTGTGGCCCCAGCCCAAGCACTACTACAAGATGGGCCCGAACTGGGTGAAGCAGTACAACTGGGCCGTGGTACCCACCACGGGCCCCTACGTGATGAGCGACGTGAAGAAGGGCAAGTCCGTCACCTTCAGCAAGCAGAAGGAGTGGTGGGCAAAAGACGATCGCTACAACCAGCACAGGTTCAACCTCGACACCATCAAGGTGCAGGTGATCCGCGACCACAACATCGCGTTCCGCCACTTCCTCAAGGGGGAGCTGGACACCTTCGAGATGATCCTGCCCAACTGGTGGCATGAGAAAGCGGTCACCCCGGAGTACAAGCAGGGATACGTGCAGAAGGTGATGGCCATGACCGACACCAAGCAGGGGGGACAGGGGGTTCACCTCAACGTGGCCAATCCCAAGCTGGCGGATCTCAACGTGCGGCTCGGCATTCAGCACGCCTTCAACATCGACAAGATGATAGAGACGGTGCTGCACGGCGATTATGACCGCGCTACCACCTTCGGCTCTGGCTTCGGGGCCTTCACCGACATCGCGCTCCCTGAGCGGGCCTACGACATCGCCAAGGCACGGGAGTACTTCGCCAAGGGCGGTTACGGCAAGCAGGGACCGGACGGCATCCTGCAAAACGACAAGGGAGAGCGGCTCACCCTGGCCCTCACCTACACCAGCCAGGAGCACTCCAAGCGGCTGACCGTGCTCAAGGAAGAGGCCAAGAAGGCGGGCCTGGATCTGGAGCTCAATCTGGTGGATGGCGCCACCGGCTTCAAGGTGATGCTGGAGAAGAAACACGAGGCGGCCTGGCTTGGCTGGGGGGGCGGCGGTCTCTATCCGCAATACTGGGAGTCCTTCCACTCCGACAACGCCAACAAGCCCCAGACCAACAACCTGTTCAACGTGGCTGACAAAGAGCTCGACAGCCTGATCGACGCCTACAACGTCGAGTTCGACATGGACAAGCGGGCCGCGCTTTCCCACCAGATCCAGCAGCGGATCTATGATCTCGCCATCTTCGTGCCCGGGGTTCAGCTCAACTACGTGCGAGCCAGCAGCTGGCGCTATGTGATGCTGCCGGAGGTGCCCGCCACCCGCAACACCCCGGATCTGCTCTACTGGCCCATGGATGGCTACCCCCACAGCAGTGGCGGCCTGCTCTGGATCGATCCCAAGGTGAAGGAGGAGACCCAGAAGGCCAAGGCTGACGGCAAGGCGCTGGCCCCCATCACCCTGATCGACAAGACCTATGCACATCATTGATGTGGTCCAGAAGGGAGCAGCAGTCATGCCCAACACACAGGCCACCGCCCCCGGCACCAGCGATCATGAGGGGCAGTCTCTGTCCCCCATCCTCGAGGTGCGGGATCTCGAGGTGGAGTTCGCCGTCGACGACGGCAAGATCAAGGTGCTCGACGGGGTCAGCTTCCAGGTCGCCCCGGGCAAGACCCTGGGGATAGTCGGCGAGTCCGGCTGCGGCAAGAGCGTCACCTCGCTGGCCATCATGGGGTTGCTGCCAAGGCCTCACGGTCAGGTGGTAGGGGGATCCATCCTCTTTCAGGGGGAGGAGCTGCTCAATCTGCCGCCGGAGCAGATGTACAAGGTGCGTGGCAACCGTATCTCCATGATCTTTCAGGAGCCCATGACGGCCCTCAACCCGGTGCAGACGGTCGGCGATCAGCTGATGGAGGTGTTTCGCCTCCACCGCCCCGATTACAGCAAGGCCCAGCGCCGTGACGCCGCCATCGCCATGTTGCAGAAGGTGGGGATCCCCGAGCCTGCCCAGCGTTTCGCGGCTTATCCCCACAATCTTTCCGGCGGCATGCGCCAGCGGGTGATGATCGCCATGGCGCTGGCCTGCGAACCGGCCCTGCTCATCTGCGACGAGCCGACCACGGCGCTCGATGTGACCATCCAGGCCCAGATCCTGGATCTGATGAAGGAGCTGCAAGCCCAGACCGGCATGGCCATCATCTTCATCACCCACGATCTCGGGGTGGTGGCGGAGCTGTGCGACGAGGTGGTGGTGATGTATGCCGGGCGTGCGGTGGAGCGGGCCGATATCTATGAACTGTTTGACCACCCGCGCCATCCCTATACTCATGGTCTGATGGCCTCGATCCCGCGTCTGGAAGATGTGCCAAAGAGCCTGCTCAAGACCATCAAGGGTCAGGTGCCCGCCCTGCACGAGATGCCGGCAGGGTGCCGTTTCTCCAACCGCTGCCCCCATGCCACGCCCCTTTGCGTGGAGACCATACCGGTGACCGAGCAGTTGAGCGAACGTCACGGGGTGGCCTGCCACCACTGGAAGGAGGTGAGCCTATGAACGGTCTGGTGTGGGGGCGGGGTGTCGCAGGGCAGCCAGGCGGCGGGAAGGCGACCAGGTCGTCTGCTGCCATGAATCGTCGGGGATGGAAGTCATGACCAGCTTGTTGTCGGTAAGCAATTTAAAGCAGCATTTCAAGATGGGTGGCGGTTTCTTGCGCAAGCAATACACCGTCTACGCGGTGGATGGCATCAGCTTTGATCTCAGGCAGGGGGAGACCCTTGGCCTGGTGGGAGAGTCGGGATGCGGCAAGTCCACCCTGGGGCGTTCGTTGCTCAAGCTGTTCGAGCCGAGCGCCGGCTCCATCACCTTCGAGGGGCGTGACATCACCCACCTCTCGCCCAAGGAGATGCGATCCCTGCGTCAGGAGATGCAGATCGTGTTCCAGGATCCCGCAGAATCCCTCAACAGCCGCCACACGGTGGGGCAGATCCTGGAGGAGCCTTTCATCATCCACGGCAAGGGCAACGCCGAACAGCGCCGGACATGGGTGCAGGAGCTGCTGGAGAAAGTCGGCTTGCCCGGCAGCGCGGTGGATCGCTACCCCCATGAGTTCTCTGGCGGCCAGCGCCAGCGCATCGGCATCGCTCGCGCCATCGCCCTCAAGCCCAAGCTGCTGGTGTGTGACGAGGCGGTGTCGGCGCTCGACGTGTCGGTGCAGTCCCAGATCGTGAACCTGCTGCTCAATCTGCAGCGGGAGATGAACCTCGCCATCATCTTCATCGCCCATGACCTGTCGGTGGTCAAGCACATCTCGGACAGGATTGCGGTGATGTATCTGGGCCGGATCGTCGAGCTGGCCGAGGCCCAGGCTCTCTACCTGGCACCGCGCCATCCCTATACCCAGGCGCTCATCTCCGCCATTCCGGTGCCGGATCCGCGGCGGCGCAGCCAGCGCATCCTGCTGACGGGGGATGTGCCGTCCCCCATCTCGCCGCCGAGTGGCTGCCATTTTCACCAGCGCTGCCCCCATGCAACGGATCTGTGCCGCACCCGCTCGCCCGCCCTTGAGGCGTGCGGCGGGCAGGGGCATCAGGTAGCCTGCCATTTCCCCTTGCCCGTGCAGGAGGCGGTGCCGTTGGGAAAGGCGATATGATGCCGGCGCCCGCCGCGTCGCGACCGGCATCGCTGCAAGGTGGCACCGAGGAGGCGCAATAGAGGCGGAAACGGGATAAAAAAATGGGGCCTGCGGGCCCCATCTTCATGGTTGGAGTTCAGGTTTGGCCGTGGGAATTCTGGCCCGGGCAGGACAGCGCCCCGATGGGGGTGGCTGTTGTGTGGATTGCTGAGTTGTTTTGTAGTTTTATTACGTTGCCAATTTCAACATCCGGACAGGCGATATCAGGCGCCATAACGGAAGTAGTAATTGCGGGTTGCAGGCGCATAAGTGTCTTTCTCTTCAGCACCTTTCTTGCTGGTTGCACCCTTCAGGTGGAACAGCACTGCCAGATTCTCGAACATATGATGACCTCGTTTCTCTGTGGTTCATGGGTTGTGTGACCTTGGTCACGTTCTGATCCTAGGGGCATATGTGAGCTGGATCAACTTTTTGTGTTGTAAATTTACATAAATCATGGAAAGGGTTTTCAAATGCAGACCTGTTCATGGATACGATTTCAAGCCAGGGCCGCGCGTGGAATCGGGGATATGAGAGAGGTGGCCGAGGAGGAAGCACAAAAAAGATGCCCCGCACGGGGCGGGGCATCGGTATGGTCGTGAGTTGGCTTACTTGGCCGGGATATGTTCCAGCACGTGAACCAGCAGTTGCCAGAAACGCTCGACCGCCGGGATGTGTACCTTCTCCCCCGGTGCGTGGGCGCCACGGATGGTCGGGCCGAAGGAGACCATGTCCCAGTCCGGGTAGGCGCTCTTGAACAGACCGCACTCGAGGCCTGCGTGGATCACCATGACGTTCGGCATCTCGCCAAACAGGGTCTGGTAGCTGCTTCGCACCAGCGCCATGACCGGTGAGTCGACGTTCGGGGCCCAACCCGGGTAGGCGCCGGTGAACTCGCAGCTGGCGCCGGCCAGGGTGAACAGGGAGCGGGTCATCTGCTCGATGTTCTCGCGACCGGAATCGATGAGGGAGCGGATCAGGCACTGCACATAGACTTCCCCCTCGAGTGTCTTGATGACACCCAGGTTGGTGGAGGTCTCGGTCAC
This sequence comes from Aeromonas sp. LsrichE-8G, assembly GCF_022869435.1. Classification (NCBI taxonomy): domain Bacteria; kingdom Pseudomonadati; phylum Pseudomonadota; class Gammaproteobacteria; order Aeromonadales; family Aeromonadaceae; genus Aeromonas; species Aeromonas sp. LsrichE-8G. The sequence goes on along the minus strand of NZ_JALIHH010000032.1, from coordinate 86,916 downwards.
GCCCGGGATGGCGTCGCTCATGCGCATCACCCCGTTCGGGCAGGCCATCAGGGCATCCAGCAGGCGGCTTTGCAGGGACTCGCTCATGAGCTGGGCCGGTTTCTCCCGGGCGGTGAGCAGCACGGTGAGGTTGGCCTCGGTGGCGGCCAGCTCGCTCTGATAGATGCCGGCGTAGCGGTCCACCAGGGCCTTGAAGTCAGCCACGCTGGCGGCGGGCACCAGCAGGCTGGCACGGGCCTCGCGGGGGATGGCGTTGCGCAGGGTGCCGCCACTGAGATCGCCAAGGCGCACCCCCAGCGGTTCGGCGGCCTTGAGCAGACGCACCAGCAGCTTGTTGGCGTTGCCGCGGCCGCGATGGATGTCGACCCCGGAGTGGCCGCCGCGCAGGCCCTTGACCTGCAGCTCGAAACCTTCACCCTCGGTGGCAGCAACCCGCTCCAGGGGGAAGCGGATATTGGCATCCACCCCGCCGGCGCAGCCCATGTAGACCTCGCCATCCTCTTCGGAGTCGGTGTTGAGCAGGATCTCGCCCTCAAGCCAGCCCGCTTCCAGACCGAAGGCGCCGGTCATGCCGGTCTCTTCGTCGGTGGTCAGCAGCACTTCCAGCGGACCGTGCTTGATGGTCTTGTCGGCCAGCACGGCCAGGCAACCCGCCATGCCCATGCCGTTGTCGGCACCCAGGGTGGTACCGCGGGCGGTGACCCATTCGCCATCGATGTAGGCATCGATGGGATCGGTGGTGAAGTCGTGCTGGGTGTCGGCGTTGGCCTGGGGCACCATGTCGATGTGGGCTTGCAGCACCACGGCCTTGCGGTTTTCCATCCCCGGTGTGGCCGGTTTCTTGATGATGATGTTGCCGACGGCATCTTGCTTGACCGCCAGGCCTTCTCCCTGGGCCCATGCGACGATCCAGGCGCTCAGTTGGGCTTCGTGCTTGGAGGGGTGGGGGATGGAGCAGATCTGCTCGAAGAATTGCCAAATCAACTTGGGAGACAGAGAACTGAGCTGTGCCACGTCGGGACTCCTTACCAGCATGGAAAATGTCGGGCCCCACTCTGCGGGCCGGGGAAGAGGATAACGATAATACAGTCAATCACGCAAAAATGTGAGCGATCAGCGCAAATGACGCTCTGCTTGTGCTGGGAAAGGGAGCATGGATGGCGAACTTCACTGCCTGCCTTATTCGTGTCAGCACAACATCAATTATGTGATGTTGGTCACAAAAATATTGTCTTTTTGGCGGCGGGTGGTAAATTAGCCGCCGTGGCCAGCCCACTTGTCAGGATGACAATCAATGCCTCCAGGGAACCGAAGCAAAGCAAGTGCGCCTCCATGGAACCGAGTGTCAGTTCAAGGATGTGAACCCGCATTAAGGTACGTAACTTGTTAAGCAATCAGGAGTTTATGATGTCAGGCAGCAATTCAACCTATTGGTTTGCCCAATCTCTCTATACCCAGGGCTTCAACTACCCGAATCCCTACGCCACCCGCCGTTAAGGCTCGCAGGCGTCACAGGTAACAGCAGCAGGTGCGTGAGGATCCTCTCCTCCCCCTGCTATTTTTTTGCCCGAATGTCATGGAATGTGTGTCAAACGGCTAACCTGTCGGTGTCGCCGGAGCCCTCCCAAAAGGGCGACAGAGCGGAAGATGGCGGACATTTCCTGTTTTTCGCATACGTTTGCCGCTCAATTTATCCATAAAGAGTGCTATCATACCGGCCCAACAGCCGGCCCGAGCTCGGGAGTCCACCCGACATGGCCGCCAGCTACACCCCATCCCTGTTCGCATTGCATCCGTTTTTGCCGCCGAGGCGTCAGCCCCGAGGCCGAAAAAGTGCAAGCAAAATTCGGGAAACGGGGTGCCAGAATTGACCTGAACCCGTCTCTTTGCCGGGTTTCGCCTCATAAGTGATTGCTTTATAACTCGTTGAGATCGATAGCATGCCAAAAAAGTTTTATGTATCGTGGGATAACCTGCAACGCGAAGCGCGCCGTCTGGCCCGTCGTCAACTGCCTGTCAGCCAGTGGAAAGGGATCATCGCCGTCAGTCGCGGTGGTCTGGTGCCTGCGGCCCTGATGGCCCGCGAACTTGGCATTCGCAATGTCGAAACCCTCTGCATCTCCAGCTATGACCACGACAACCAGCGCGAGCTGGTGGTGGTGAAGGCTGCCACCACCGCAGGTGACGGCGAAGGCTGGCTGGTGGTGGACGATCTGGTGGACACCGGCGGCACCGCCAAGGCGATCCGCGAGCTCTACCCCAGAGCCAAGTTCATCACCATCTTCGCCAAGCCCATGGGCGAACCCCTGGTGGATGACTTCGAAGTCGCCATTCCGCAGGATACCTGGATTGAACAGCCCTGGGACATGGCGCTGGAGTTTGCCAAGCCGATCTGCGACGAAGCGTAATCGCTGCACCGGTCGCGACCAGTGACTCCCCGGTATTCGGGTGCTGACTGATCCGTCGTGATGCAAGGTTGACCACATTGAGCCCCTTTTGGGGCTCAATGTGTTTCTGGTGTGGCTGCTCGATGTGAAAAGTGGTTAAGATGGGACATTGTTTGAGACAGAAGAGCCACCATTTTGGAACCAAACGACGATACCAATCTGACGGAAAAGCTGTTTACCCGGGTCAAAAAGGTATTGGAAACTTCCGAAGTCTCCAACTCGAGCCCCGTCGACGAGCAAGACAGCGCACTGTCTGACAGCTTCATCGATGGCGCCCTGTCGCCCCGCTGGTATCGCCTGCTGCGCAGACCGACCTGGGCCTGGCAGGGGGCCGATCCCGTCGAGGTGGAGCAGACCCTGGCGCACATCGCCATGGGGCAGGGGGAGCGCAGTCACGAACGCTATCTGGACACCATCAAGGGCTATGTGCCCGGCAACTGGGTCTATGAGTGGAGTCAGCTCGCCGGCCGTTATTTCAATACGGGGCGGACGCTGCTGGGGGAAGGGGATCGCGCCGCGGCGCTGAAGAGCCTGCTCAAGGCCGTGCGCTACTACTCCATCGCAAGCTACCCCCACCTCAAGCACGACGAGCTGGCGGATCAGGCCCAGTTGCTCGGCAACATGGCCTATCGCGAGGCAGGACGCCTGTTCAAGGTGCCCCTCAAGGAGTTGCAGGTCCCGTTTCGGGGCAAGACCATCCAGGGCTACCTGCATCTGCCCACCACCGAGAAACCTGTGCCCCTGGTCATCGTCAGCGGTGGCATCGATTCGCTTCAGGTGGACTTCCTCAACTTCTATTTCAAGTGTCTCGAGCCCCACGGCATCGGGATGCTCTCCCTGGACATGCCGGGCACCGGCTATGCCGAGCACTGGCCCCTCGTGCAGGACACCAGCCGCCTGCACCAGGCGGTGCTCAACTACCTCTCGGAGGTGGCCTGGGTCGATCACCAGCGCATCGCCATGGTGGGGTTCCGCCTCGCCGGCAATGTGGCGGCCCGTCTCGCCTTCGTCGAGCCGTTCAAGCTTAGGACCGTGGTCTGCATCGGTGCCGGCATCAACCAGGTGTTCACCAATCAGGAGATGTTCGCCCGCTGCCCGCGCATGATGCGCGACGGGCTGGCGAACCGGCTGGGGGCGGACGCGGCCCAGTGGGATCTGCTGCGCACCAAGTGTCAGGTCTTCTCCCTCAAGACCCAGGGATTGCTGGGGAGTCGCACTTCCGTGCCGATATTGAGTATCGGGCACAAGAAAGATTTTATTTGTCCCGAGCAGGATGTCCGGGCATTGGCCGCTGCGAGTCGCAACGGCAAGGCGGTGGTGTTTGACAAGCAGCCACTGCTCGAGGTCTATGACGAGGCACTGAAAGAGACGGTAGATTGGCTCAAAAAGCACTTATGTACATGATATAAAACTAAAAATGTAACATCACCATGTGATGGTATGGCTTGTTCAACAGGGAGGTTAGCATGTCAGAAAGAGTGACTTACAAGCGATTGCTTCGGCAGTTCGCGGCCATTGGCCCCTATTTGCGTGAAGACCTGTGCGAGGAGGGCCGCTACCGCTTTGACTGCCTGTCCGTCTGCGTCAGCGCCAAGCCTGCCCCGGACAAGCGGGAGTTCTGGGGCTGGTGGCTGGTGCTGGAGCAGGCGGATCACAGCTTCAGCTACCACTATCAGACGGGGTTCTACAACGCGGACGGGGAGTGGATCGACAAGGCGCTGCCCAAGAAGCATCAGGCGGAAGTGGAACGCACCCTGCAACATTTCTACAAGCTCATCAGCGGCAAGTTGACCCAGCTGGAGTGCACCCTCTCCCCCGCGAAGCAGGTGACCGCCGAACTGAGCGTGACGGCAGCCTGATCCCCAAGCCCCGCATCTTCCCGGTGCGGGGTACCCCGATGCTTTGTCACCAAGCCCGCAACTGCCTGGCGAGGCTTAATTGCCTTGCAGGGCAGGGGGGCCGTGGGTATAAAGGGATTCCTTACTTTTCTAACCCTTCGTTCCCATGGAAAACAGAACCATAGTCGTCAAACTGGGCACCAGCGTGCTCACCGGGGGATCTGCCCGCCTCAACCGTGCCCACATGGTCGAGCTGGTCAGACAATGTGCCGCCTTGCATCGACACGGGCACCGTGTCGTGCTGGTCACGTCGGGGGCCATCGCCGCCGGTCGTGAGCATCTGGGCCACCCTCCGCTGGCGCCTACCCTGCCGAACAAACAGATGCTGGCGGCGGTGGGTCAGACCCAGCTCATCCGGGTATGGCAGGACCTGTTCAACCTCTACGGGCTGCACATCGGCCAGATGCTGCTGACCCGCGCCGACCTGGAAGACAGGGAGCGCTACCTCAATGCCCGCGACACCCTGCGCACTCTGCTTGATCACCGCATCATCCCCGTCATCAACGAGAACGACGCCGTGGCCACCGCCGAGATCAAGGTGGGGGACAACGACAACCTCTCCGCCCGTGCCGCCATCCTGGCGGATGCGGACTTGCTGATCCTGCTCACGGATCAGAAGGGGCTCTTCACCGCCGACCCGCGCACCAACCCGGATGCCCAGCTCATCGAAGAGGTGCAGACCATAGACGACACCCTGCGCTCCCTCGCCGGTGACAGCGTGAGCGGCCTTGGCACCGGTGGCATGGCCACCAAGTTGCAGGCCGCCGACGTGGCGCGCCGCGCCGGGGTGGACGTGGTGATCGCCACCGGCCAGATCCCGGAAGTGATCGGCCGCCTCGCCGCCGGGGAGCGGGTGGGGACCCTGTTCCCGGCCCTGGCATCTCCCCTGGAAGGGCGCAAGAGCTGGATCCTGGCAGGCCCCCCCCCTCACGGCGAAGTGCAGGTGGATCAGGGGGCCGTGGCCGCCATGCAGGAGAAGGGCTCCAGCCTGCTGCCCAAGGGCATCGTCGCGGTGAAGGGAGATTTCGTGCGTGGCGACGTGGTGCGTATCCTGGATCCCAAGGGGAGCGAGCTGGCTCGCGGCATCTGCCGTTACGACCATCTGGAGCTGGATCGGCTGCGGGGTGTCCACTCGGATCAGATTGAACAGGTATTGGGTTACGGCTATGGGGCCGTGGCCATCCACCGTGATGACATGGTGCTGCTCTGAACAGGGCGGCACCGCATGAACAAAAGGGAACTGTGATGAGTCTGGAGAAAATGGGGCAGGCGGCCCGTGAAGCCGCCTATCAACTGGCCACCGTCAGCACGGCACAGAAGAACCGGGCGCTGGCGGCCATCGCCGATGAACTGGAAGCACGCAGTGCCCAGATCCTGGCGGCCAACGAGAAAGACATCGCCGCCGGGCGCGAGGCGGGGCTCACGGAAGCCATGCTGGATCGCCTGCTGCTCAACCCGGCGCGCCTTGCCGGCATAGTGGCGGATGTGCGCAAGGTGATCACCCTGGACGATCCGGTCGGGGCCGAAATCGACAGCCGGGTGCTGGAGAATGGCCTGCGCCTCTCCCGTCGCCGGGTGCCCATCGGGGTCATCGGCGTCATCTACGAGGCGCGCCCCAATGTCACCATCGACATCGCCAGCCTCTGCCTCAAGACTGGCAACGCCAGCATTCTGCGCGGCGGTCGCGAGACCTTCCACTCCAACCTGGAGCTGGTGCGGGTGATCCAGCATGCCCTGGCGGCATCCGGCCTGCCCGAGGCGGCGGTGCAGTACATCGACAACCCGGACAGGGCGCTGGTGGCCGAGTTGCTGCGCCTCGACCGCTACGTGGACATGATCATCCCCCGCGGCGGCGCGGGTCTTCACAAGATGTGCAAGGAGAACAGCTCCATCCCCGTCATCATCGGCGGGTTCGGTATCAGCCATATCTTCGTGGACGAGAGCGCCGATCTGGCGCGTTCCCTGGCGGTCATCGAGAACGCCAAGGTGCAGCGCCCCTCCGCCTGCAACGCCCTCGATACCCTGCTGGTACACGAGAAGGTGGCGGCCACCTTGCTGCCGCAACTGGTGGCTCTGATGAACGAGCGCAAGGTGACCCTGGTGGGCGCGCCCAATGCCATGGCGCTGCTGGCTGGCAGCGACAACCTGTGCGACGCGGGGCCGGAAGATTTCGACACCGAGTGGCTGGGGCTGACCCTGGGGGTCAAGGTGGTGGCGGACGTCAACGAGGCGCTGGCCCATATGCGCGAGCACAACGCCGGCCACTCCGATGCCATCCTGACCAACTCCCTCGCCAATGCCGAGCGTTTCGTCAACGGGGCCGGTTCGGCGGCGGTCTATGTCAACGCCTCCACCCGCTTCACCGACGGCGGCCAGTTTGGCCTCGGGGCCGAGGTGGCGGTCTCGACCCAGATGCTTCACGCCCGTGGCCCCATGGGGCTGACCGAACTCACCAGCTACAAGTGGGTGGGGCAGGCGGATTATCTCAGCCGTGCCTGATCCAGGCACGCTGAGCAAGCAGGACAATGCCGACTCAGGTCGGCATTTTTGTGCTTTTTTATTGCTCGCAATCAATGGCTTGCATATAACTATCCAGCAGGATGCGGTGTCACCCGGGGCATCAGGCCAGCGACAGCAAGGGGAGCAACTTCAAGGATGAAGGGACAGGATAGGAGTGCGTGGTGGGGCAGCCTCTGGCTGAGCCTGCCACTGCTGCTGGGGGCGCTCTGTTTCAGCGGCGCCAGCCACGCCAGCTGGGACCAGGATCTCTATCGTCAGCTCGGCCTGGCGGGCAAGCTCGACAGCCGCGTGTTTCGCAAGGCCCTGGACGGTTACCAGAGCGTGCGCCACAAGCGAAAACCCATTCTCACCATCATCGACTACAGCAAGCCCTCGACCATGCGCCGGCTGTTCGTCATCGACGTCAAGCGCCACAAGCTGCTCTACCACACCTGGGTCAGCCACGGCCGCAATTCGGGGGAGCTGGCCGCCCGCCAGTTCTCCAATCAGATGAATTCCCGGCAAAGTTCCCTGGGGGTCTACCGCACCGCCGAGACCTATCAGGGCAAGCACGGTTACTCCCTGCGTCTCGACGGCCTCAGTCCCGGCAAGAACAGCAATGCCCGCAAGCGCGCCATCGTGGTGCACGGGGCGGACTACGCCAGCCCCAGGCATCTGCAGAAGTTTGACAAGCTGGGGCGCAGCTGGGGATGCCCGGCCCTGCCAAGGGAGCAGTCCAGGGCCATTATCGACACCATCAAGGGAGGGAGCGTCATCTATGCCCATGGCTGAGACCCTGCCCGCGAGCCTGCGGCGAGGGCGTCACCAGGACTGGTGGGCGGCGCTCTACCTTGCCGACGACCTCTCGTTATCCCTCGTGCACCGGTTCTGAGATGAGCATCCCATGGCAATGAACAGCAAAAAGGCCAGCATATGCTGGCCTTGGCGCATCAGGCGGGGATTATTTGCGGACCACCAGCACAGGGCAGGGAGCGTGGCGCACCACGGATTCCGCCACGCTGCCCACCAGCAGGTGGGTGATGCCGGAGCGGCCATGGCTGCCCATGACCACGAGATCCACCTTGTCTTCCTTCGCCTGGAGGACGATTTCATCGGCGGCGCGGCCAAAACGGACCTCGAACTTGGCCGGAATGGGCAGGCAGGCGACCAGCTCCTTGAGCTGACTCTTGGCCTGGCGTTCCATCTCGTGGGTGATCTCGATGGCCGTCATGTGCAGGATCTTGTAGCTGTCGAAGCCGTGCAGCTGATCCACCACGTGGACCAGTTTGAGCTCGGCCTGGTGGGTGTTGGCCATGAAGACGGCGTAGTCGAGTACCGCTCTGGACATCTCGGAGAAATCGACGGGGCAGAGCAGGGATTTGATGGTTGGCATGAGAATCTCCCCTCAAGTTGGGCTACTAATGAATCTTGTTTGCCATGATACGCTGTGGGGCGACAATAACCCTCGACCCGCTCGCAAAATGGGGAAAATGTCGGCCGGGACTCTGTTTTTCTATGCTATCTGTATGCCTGAACGGGCCGTCCGGCGGTGAGCATCTGCCGAGTGCCATATCACTGAGGATATTCATGGTTCGTCTTTTTCTGTTCTGTTGCCTGCTGATCACCTCGTTCGTGCGGGCAGACACCATACACGTCTATTGCGACGACTGGCCCGGCTTCTGTCACCGGGACGGCAAGGGGGTCTATCTGGATGTGGTTCGAGCCATCTATGAACCCCTGGGGCACGAGGTGAAGCTTCACATGGTGCCTTACAAACGGGCACTGGCGGTGGTGTCGCAAAAGGAGGGGGACATGGCGATGGGGGTCTATCGGGGAGAAGTGCCCGGGGTCCATCAGCCCGACTACCCCGACTCGGCGGACTACGTGAGCGTGGTGATGCAAAAGCGCTGGCTGCCGCACTGGGCAGGGGAGCACAGCCTCAAGGAGCAGGAGGTGCTCTGGCTGAGGGGGTGGGCCTTTGACAAGTTCATCCCGGAGCCGATGCGCTGGTTCGAGATAGACAGCCACGAGATGGCGCTGCAATTGCTGATCAAGGGGCGTTACCGCTACTACCTGACCGACGGCGCCCTCTACCCCGAAGGCTCCCTTCCCCCCGAGCTGGTACAGGTATTCCTGCGCTGGATCCCGACCTACCCCATCTTCGCCGATACCCCGAAGGGCAGGCAGTTGCACGGGCTCTGGGATCCCGGCATGCGCACCCTGATAAGGCAGGGCAAGCTGGCGGAGATCTATCGGCAGAACAAGCTCTACGACTACTACCAGGACTTTCTCAGGGAGCAGGTGGTGCGGGCGAACAAGCCACAGCCCTAGCTGTCGGGCCTGATGCCGTCATCGGGCCCCTCTTGCCCCGCCCTTAGTCTTTGGCTCTGAGCGTCTTGGCCAACCGGTCATAGAGGATGACGTTGACCGAGGCGGCCAGGTTCATGCAACCCTGAGTCGGCACATAGATGACCTCCTTCACCGCCGCGAAGCGGGCGGGTTCCAGGGTGCCATCCTCCGGGCCGAAGATGTAGAAGGCTCTCTCGGGGTGCACGTAATCCGGCAGGGGCGTGGCCCCCTCGATCAAATCCACCAGCACAGGGGTGCAGCCCTCGGGCACGAAGTCCAGCAGCTCCTCGACCCCGAGCAGGGGGATCTTCTCCACCATCTGCTTGGTGTCGGTGACAAAACGCCTCGCCAGCTCGAAGCGCTGCCCCGTGTAGTAGACTTCGTCCGCCCCGTAGCAGCCGGCGGCCCGCATCACGGCACCCACGTTCTCCGGGGATTTGGGATTGACCAGCCCGATGGCGCAATAGTCCCCTCTCTCCCGGGCATCTGCCCGGTGCTGCCCGGCAGCGTCTTCATCTGACACTTTCATCTCTCTCTCCTGTGTGGCGGCGCATTATACCCCCGGTGGGCCCCTTGCCCAGCGTGCGGGGCGGATTCCCGCAAGGCGGGCCCAACAAGGGGGCGGCTGCACCGTGGCGGCGCAGCCCGACACCCTGATGCGCAATGGCGGCGCCCCTTGCATCCTGGCGCGGGGTTTGCAGTCACTTCCCCATACAAGACGATGAGGCATCCGGACAAAGGCGTCCGTCCCCGCAGGGGGGCGGACGCTTTTTTTATGGGCCCCTCGTCAGACACATGACAAGGAGCAAGGGAATGAAGACCACCTGTGCCTATTGCGGAGTGGGGTGCGGCATCCGGCTGAGCCGGGAGGGTGACAACTGGCAGTTGCAGGGGGATGAGCAGCATCCGGCCAATGGCGGCGCCCTGTGCGTCAAGGGAGCCAGCCTGCTGGAGAGCCTGGCCTTTCCCGATCGCCTGCTCTATCCGCGCTGGATGGGGCAGCGCATCGGCTGGGAGGAGGCCCTGGACACCCTGGCGGAGCGTTTTGCCGCCATCCTGGCCGAGTCCGGGCCGGATGCCATCGGCATCTATCTGTCGGGCCAGCTGACCACCGAGGATTACTACGTCGCCAACAAGCTGATGAAGGGGTACCTCGGCAGTGCCAACGTGGACACCAACTCCCGGCTCTGCATGTCGTCGGCGGTGGTGGCCCACCAGCGCGCCTTCGGGGAGGATCTGGTGCCCGCCTGCTACGAGGATCTCGAGCTCGCCGATCTGGTGGTGCTCACCGGTGCCAACACCGCCTGGACCCATCCCGTGCTGTTTCGCCGCCTGCAGCAGGCCAGGGCGCGGCGCCCCGAGCTCAAGCTGGTGGTGCTGGATCCCCGCCGCACCATGACGGCGGAGCAGGGGGATCTGCACCTGGCACTCAAACCCGGCAGCGACGTGACGCTCTGGAACGGCCTGTGCCGCTACCTGCTCGATGTCGATGGCTGGGACAAGGCCTATGTGGCGCAGCACGTGAGCGGCTTCGAGGCGTTGGCGGCGGCGCTGGACGATCCGGCCTGGCAGTTGGACGAGGTGGCCCGCAGCTGCGGCCTCTCCCGCAGCGATCTGATCGGTTTCTACCAGCTCTTTGCCCGTACCCCCAAGACCGTCACCCTGTTCTGCCAGGGGATCAACCAGTCCAACCAGGGGGTGGACAAGGCCAACGCCATCATCAACGCCCACCTGATGTGCGGTCGCATCGGCAAGCCGGGGGCGGCTCCCTTCTCCATGACGGGGCAACCCAACGCCATGGGAGGGCGCGAGGTGGGAGGGCTCGCGACCCAGCTCGCCGCCCACATGGGCTTTGGCGAGGCCGAGTGCGATCGGGTACAGCGCTTCTGGGGAAGCCCGACCATGGTGCGCGGGCCAGGGCACAAGGCCGTCGAGCTGTTCGAGGCGGTGCACCGGGGGGAGATCCGCGCGCTCTGGGTGCTCGGCACCAACCCGGCGGTCTCCCTGCCGGACGGCAACCGGGTGCGCGAGGCCCTGAGCCGCTGCGAGCTGCTGGTGGTCTCCGAGGTGACGGCCAACACCGACACGGCGCGCCTCGCCCACCTGCTGTTGCCTGCCGCCGCCTGGGGGGAGAAGAGCGGCACCGTCACCAACTCCGAGCGCACCATCAGCCGCCAGCGCGCCTTCCTGCCCCTGCCGGGGGAGGCCAGGCCCGACTGGTGGGCCCTGACCCGGTTCGCCCGTCGGCTCGGCTTTGGCGAGGGGTTCGCCTATGAGCACGAGCACGAGATCTTCTGCGAGCATGCCGCCCTCTCCGGCTTTGAGAACGACGGATCCCGCCAGTTCGACATCTCCGGGCTGGCGGGTCTCACCCGTGCCGAATTCGAGGCGTTGGAACCCTTGAGCTGGCCCGTCAACGCCGACTGGCCCCGTGGACGGGATCGCCTGTTCGAGGACGGACGCTTTGCCACCTCGGATGGCCGGGCCCGCCTGCTGCCCCTGGCCCAGCGCTTCCCCGAGCAGCCAGAAACGCCCCCGCTTGCAGGGGCTGTCTCCCTGCTCCTCAACAGTGGCCGCCTGCGGGATCAGTGGCACACCATGACCCGCACCGGCCACGTGCCCCGGTTGCAGGAGGCCGAGCCCTGGCCCAGGGTACGAATGGGAGCCGCCAGCCTGCTGGCGCTTGGCGTGAAGGAGGGGGATCTGGTGCGCCTTTGCAACGGGCTCGGGGAGGCGCTGCTGCTGGTGGGGCTGGATGAGGGGCTCAGGGAGGGGGAGGCCTTCCTGCCCATGCACTGGACCGACAGCCAGTGCAGCCAGGGGGCGGTCAACCGCCTCATCGCCCCCGTGGTGGATCCCCTCTCGGGCCAGCCGATGTTCAAACAGGGGCGTGTGCAGGCCAGGGCGCAGCTCACCCGCTGGCAAGGGCTCTGGTGTGGCCGGGGTGAGTGGCGCGAGCCGGTGGACTGGTGGGCCAGGCGCCCCCTGCCCGAGGGGAACTGCACCCTGCTGGCCTCCTGGTCAGAGAGCACAGAGAGCCTGTGGCAACGGCTGGGGGCCGAGGGGCACTGGCTCAGGCTGCCCATGAAGGAGGGGTGGCTGGCCGTGGCCCTGGCCGGAGATCGCATCGAGGGGATCCTGCTGGTGGGGGCGCGGCGCCCGGACATCAAGGTCGACCTGCTGGCCAGTCTGCTCGGCACGCCGCTCCAGGCGGGGGCCCTGAGCCAGACCCTGAGCCAGGCCCTGGCCGGGGAGAGCCGGCTGGTCTGCTCCTGCCTGCGGGTCTCGGAGCAGCGCATCGTCGATGCCATCACCCGGCAGGGGGTGAGCGAGTTGGCGGGGCTGCAGGCCCTGCTCGGCTGTGGCAGCAACTGCGGCACCTGTCTGCCCGAAATCGACAAGCTGTTGATCAAACATGTTTTCCTGGCATCCGCTTAGTGCGGTGCCAGGACACAAGGAGCCTGAGATGAGCCAAATCAGTCTGGTGGGAGCGGGCCCCGGGCCCCTCGAATTGTTGACCCTGCGCGCCCTGCACCGTCTGGAGGCGGCAGAGGTCGTGGTCTATGACCGCCTGGTGGGGAGCGAGATCCTGGCCCGCATTCCCCACGGGGCGGCCCGCTTCGACGTGGGCAAACGCTGTGGTGAACCGAGCCCGACCCAGGAGGAGATCAACGCCCTGCTGCTGGCCCTGGCCCGCACGGGCAAGCGGGTGGTGCGCCTCAAGGGAGGGGATCCCCTGGTGTTCGGGCGCGGTGGCGAGGAGGCGCTGCACCTGGCCCGGCACGGCATTGAGGCCGAGCTGGTGCCGGGGATCACGGCGGCCCTGGGGTGCGCCGCCAGCAGCTTCATTCCCCTGACCCACAGGGGGCTGGCCCGCTCCCTGACCCTGGTGACGGGGCACCTGATGGACGAGCGCGACTATCAGGGCTGGCAGGGGTTGACCCGGGCGGGCCACACCCTGGTGTTCTACATGGGGCTGGAGCGGGCGGCCCGCATTCGGGAAGGGATGTTGAGGGCGGGGGCTCCGGGCGCGCTGCCGGTGGCCCTGGTGGTGGCTGGCTGCAGCCCCCGCCAGCAGGTGCACGAGGCCACGCTCGATGGCCTGGAGCAGGCCGCCCGTGCCCTGCTGGGCCAGAGCCCGGTGCTGATCATCATGGGGGAGGTAGTGCGGCTGCGCGCCGAGCTGCAGGGGCTGCTGACGGAGGCCCTGGAACGGGTCGCCTGAGGGGCGATTTTCCCTCTACCCCCACTACCTCCTGATAGATAAAAAGGAGGTAGATTCAAAGAGTTGGCCTTCATGTTGCGGCATTTTCGCCAGACAGAACGCGATCGTCGCCGGCAAGGAGCGCCATGACCACTTTTTCCACCCGGGGCCAGGACGGCCCCGCTTCCCGGCTGTTGATCCACGCCGATGACCCGGGCCAGGCGAACCGCCTGGCCCTGCTGGTCAGTCACTACGGCCATCAGCCCGGGATCCTCGATACCCGCCAGTTGCTGACTCCGACGCAGAGGGGGGATGCCCTGCTCGTCAGTTGCCGCCAGTTCAGCGCCGAGGTACGCCTTGGCCTCTCCCTTTGGCCCGACATGCCGCGGCTCTTGTTCTGCGAGCGGCTGGGGGGCGATACCCAGCTCGCCCTGTTGCAGCAGGGGGTGTTGCTGGTGCCCCACCCTTGCGGCGAGCGTGAGCCGGTGGAGCAGTGGCTGCGTCTGGCCCGCAGTCAGCTCGCCATGGTGCAGGCCCTGATGCAGACCGAGAGCGAGCTGCGCCAGAAGCTGGAGGATAGGCGGCTCATCGAGCAGGCCAAGGGACGCCTGATGCGCCATCAGGGGCTGGACGAGGACGAGGCCTATCGCCTGATGCGCAGCACCGCCATGAGCCGTCACCTGAGCCTGGGTGAGCTGGCGCGGCAACTGCTGCAGGCTTTGCCCGCCTGAGCGCTCCCGTGGCCAACCGTTTTGGTGCAACTGCGCCTAATTGAGGCAAATTTGAGGGAGGATCAGGGCTCCACAGGCCGCAAAGGGCCGCCTGATGCACCCTGGACGAGCTGGCACGGAAAGTGAATAACAAAAACACGATAGCAATGAAGTAATGATGCGCAGTGAGGGGCCGGTCAGGCCACTCACCCGCAACAGGGCAAAGAAGCCCCGCCGATCCCGGATCGGCGGGGCTTTTTTTGGTCGCGACGCACCTTGGGTCGCAGCGCTGCAACGAGGTGGCACTGCGATTCCAGGCAGCCTGGCGCCATGGCCCTGACCCGGAACCGAGGGAGGAGATGCAATGAACGGACGACAAGGATGTGCGGGGCTGCTGCTGGCGGCGTTGTCGCTGCCGGTGCTGGCACTGGGAGCCCCGGAGCAGGAGGAGCTCAGGCTCGGCTTCATCAAGCTGACCGACATGGCGCCGCTAGCGGTGGCCTACGAGCGTGGCTATTTCGAGGATGAGGGACTCTACGTCACCCTCGAAGCCCAGGCGAACTGGAAGATCCTGCTGGATCGGGTAATAGACGGCGAGCTGGACGGCGCCCAGATGCTGGCGGGCCAGCCCCTGGCGGCCCACATCGGCATCGGCACCCAGGCCGAGCTGGTGACGGCGTTTGCCATGGATCTCAACGGCAACGCCATCACGGTGGCCAACAGCGTCTGGGCCGCCATGGCGCCCCAGTTGCCCAGGCCGCAGGCGGGCCAGGTGCCGCCCCCGGTGAGCGCCGCCGCCCTCAAGCCCGTGGTGGCGGAGTATCGCCAGGGGGGCAAGCCCTTCAACATGGGGATGGTCTTCCCCGTCTCCCCCCACAACTACGAGCTGAGGTACTGGCTGGCGGCAGGCGGCCTGCACCCCGGTTTCTATGCACCCCGGCTCGGCGACAACTCGGGCCAGCGCCAGGCGGACGTGCTGCTGTCGGTGACGCCGTCCCCCCAGATGCCCGCCACCCTGGAGGCGGGGACCATCGCCGGCTACAGCGTGGGGGAGCCCTGGAACCAGCAGGCGGTCGCCAGGGGCATAGGGGTGCCCGTCATCACGGATAACGAGATCTGGCGCAACAACCCGGAGAAGGTGTTCGGCGTCACCCGGCAGTGGTCCGAGCGTCACCCCAACACCCATGTGCGGCTGGTGAAGGCGCTGCTGCGGGCGGCCTGGTGGCTAGATGCAGACGACAACGGCAACCGGCGCGCGGCGGCCAAGCTGCTGGCCAAACCCGAGTACGTGGGGGCGGACGAGCAGGTGATCGCCAGCTCCATGACGGGCACCTTCGAGTACGCCAGGGGGGACAAGCGCCAGGTGCCGGATTTCAACGTCTTCTTCCGCCACCACGCCACCTATCCCTACTACTCCGACGCCATCTGGTACCTGACCCAGATGCGGCGCTGGGGCCAGATCCCCGAAGCCAGACCGGACGCCTGGTTCGAGCAGGTGGCCAAGGCCGTCTACCAGCCAGAGGTCTATCGCCAGGCCGCCGAGGCGCTGATCGCCGAGGGCAAGTTCAAGGCCAGTGACTTCCCCGACTTTGCCAGCGAGCAGGGCTATCGCGGCCCCCAGGATGGCTTCATCGACGGCCTCATCTACGACGGCCGCCACCCCAACGCCTACCTGCAACAGTTCGCCATCGGCCTCAAGGGCGATGAGCGGGTGCAATGAGCAAGGAGATCCCGATGAAACGACACACATGGCCCCTCATCCATTTAAAAACCATCAACTGGAAAATCATGGTGCAGCCCCTGCTCGGCGTGCTGCTGTTCCTCGGCCTCTGGCAGTGGGGAGCGAGCCAGGTGCAGACCAGTCTGGGCACCCTGCCGGGGCCGCTCGCCACCGCCAGCCAGCTCTGGTCCCTCGGGCAGGAGCATCTGCAGGAGCGGGAGAAGGCGGCGGCCTTCCTCGAACGCCAGCAGGTGCGCAACGCCGAGCGACTGGCGGCGGATCCGGCGGCCGAGGTGAAGCTGCGTCCCTACACAGGACGTCCAACCTTTTTCGATCAGATAGCCACCAGCCTGCTCACCGTGCTGTGCGGCTTCGCGCTGGCGACTCTGATCGCCATTCCGTGCGGGGTGCTGCTCGGCATGAATCAGGGGCTCTATCGCGCCGCCAACCCGGTGATCCAGCTGCTCAAGCCGGTCTCCCCCCTGGCCTGGCTGCCCCTCATCACCCTGGTGGTGAGCGCCCTCTACGCCAATCCCGCCCCCTGGCTTGCCAAGTCCTTCCTCACCTCGGCCCTGACGGTGACCCTCTGCTCCCTCTGGCCGACCCTGATCAACACGGCGGTGGGGGTGGCGGGGCTGGACCGGGATCTGCACAACGTCAGCCGGGTGCTGCGCCTCTCCTTTGTGACCCATGTGCGGCGCATCGTGCTGCCAGGGGCCCTGCCCATGATCTTCACCGGGCTGCGGCTCTCCCTGGGGGTGGCCTGGATGGTGCTGATCGCGGCGGAGATGCTGGCCCAGAACCCGGGGCTCGGCAAGTTCGTGTGGGACGAGTTCCAGAGCGGCGGCTCTGCGTCTCTGGCCCGCATCATGGTGGCGGTGATCACCATAGGCCTCATCGGCTGCGCCCTGGACAGGGGCATGCTGGCCCTGCAGCAGTGGTTGTCCTGGGACAAGCGCCAGGTGCTGCGTTAATCACATTTCTATTCAGGCAGGAGAAGAGCCAATGAAGAGTTATCTGGAGATAAGCGACGTCGGCATCTCGTTCGAGACGGAGCAGGGCAGCTTCGAGGCCTTGAGCCGGGTCAACCTGCGCATCGAGAAGGGGGAGTTTGTCTCCCTCATCGGTCACTCGGGCTGCGGCAAGAGCACCGTCCTCAACCTGGTGGCCGGGCTGCTGGAGCCGACCCTGGGGGGCATCATTCTCGATGGTCGCGAGGTGGCGGGCCCGGGGCCCGAGCGGGCCATGGTGTTCCAGAACCACGCCCTGCTGCCCTGGCTCAGCGTCCAGCAGAACGTGGCGCTGGCGGTGGCCCAGGTGGAGTCTGACAAGCGGGCGGTGGCGGAGCGGGTGGACTACTACCTCTCCCTGGTGCAGATGGATCACGCCAGCCAGAAGATGCCCCACGAGCTGTCGGGGGGGATGAAGCAGCGGGTCGGCATCGCCCGCGCCCTCTCGCTCTCCCCCAAGGTGCTGCTGATGGACGAGCCGTTCGGCGCCCTCGATGCCCTGACCCGGGCCCATTTGCAGGACGCGCTGATGGCGATCCAGGCGGAGCTTGGCAACACCGTCATCATGATCACCCACGACGTGGACGAGGCGGTGCTGCTCTCTGATCGCATCGTCATGATGACCAATGGCCCCAGCGCTACCGTCGGGGAGATCCTGACCGTGGACCTGCCAAGGCCCAGAGACAGGGTCGCCCTGGCGGACGATCCCCACTACCACAAGCTGCGTCAGCAGGTGCTGCGCTTCCTCTACGAGAAGCAACGCAAGGTGACCCCCCTCAAGGCAGCCGGGCAGGTGCGCAGCAAGCTGCGCGCCTGAGCCCACCGGATTCAAGGAAGAGAGATATGACTGACAAAGAGCAACAGTGGGTGATCGGTGACGACGTGGACCTGATCGATCGCCAGAGCGCCGGATCCGCTGAAAAGCAACGTCTGCTGGTGGTGGGCAACGGTATGGTGGGTCACCACTTCGTCGAACAGCTGGTGGCGGCCGATGGCCTGAGCCGGTTCGAGGTGACGGTATTTGGCGCCGAGCCGGACCCCGCCTACGACAGGGTGCACCTCTCCGAGGTATTCGGCGGCAAGGCGCCCCAGGCCCTGCGCATGGCGGATCCCGCCTGGTATGAAGAGCACGGCATAACGCTGCGGCTGGGGGCCGAGGTGGAGGTGCTCGACCGGGCGGCCCGCACCCTGACGCTGGCCAACGGCGAGCGGTTCCCTTACGACCGTTTGGTGCTGGCGACCGGCTCTGTCCCCTTCGTGCCCCCTATCCCCGGCCATCAGCGGGAGGGCTGCTTCGTCTACCGCACCCTGGGAGATCTTGCCGCCATCCGCGATGCCTGCGCCCAGGCCCGCAGCGGCGTGGTCATCGGTGGCGGCCTGCTGGGGCTGGAGGCGGCCAACGCCCTGCGCCTGCTAGGCCTCAAGACCCAGGTGGTGGAGTTCGCCCCTAGGCTGATGCCGGTACAGCTCGACGAGAGCGGCGGCGCCGTGCTGCGGGACAAGATCCAGGCCCTCGGGGTCGAGGTGCTGGTGGAGAAAGCCACCGAGTGCATCGAGCAGGGGGAGCAGGCCCGTCATCGCCTGCGTTTCAAGGACGGCACTCACATTGAGACCGACGTGCTGCTGTTCTCGGCGGGGATCCGCCCCGCCGATACCCTGGCCCGGCAATCCGGGCTGGAGGTCGGGGAGCGCGGCGGCATCTGCATCGACGACGGCTGCCACAGTTCGGATCCCGCCATCCTCGCCATCGGCGAGTGCGCGCTCTGGCAGGGCCGCATCTTCGGCCTGGTGGCCCCCGGCTACCAGATGGCCCGGGCCGCCGTGGCCAGCCTGTGTGGCGGCGAGACCCGCTTTATCGGGGCCGACATGTCCACCAAGCTCAAGCTGATGGGGGTGGACGTGGGCTCCATCGGCGATGCCCACGCCAGCACCGCCGGCGCCCAGGAGCTGCTGCTGCTGGACAGGGTCAAGGGCATCTACAAGAAGCTGGTGACCGACGGCGAGGGCAATCGCCTGCTCGGCGCCATCCTGGTGGGGGACGGGGCCGATTACGAGCGGCTGCTGCAGTACTACCAGAACGGGGTGGCGCTGCCCCAGCCGCCGCTCTCCCTGCTGGTGGGGGAGGCAGGGGCCGCTCCCGCGCCCCTGGTGCTGCCGGACAGCGCCATCCTCTGCTCTTGCCACAACGTGAGCAAGGGGGACGTGGTGGCCGCCGTTCGGGCGGGCAATCACGAGCTGTCGGCGGTGAAGAGCTGTACCAAGGCCGGCACGGGTTGCGGCGGTTGCAGCAACCTGCTCAAGCAGGTGGTGGATCAGACCCTGGCGGACCTTGGCGTCGAGGCGGACAAGGGGTTGTGCGAGCACTTTGCCTACGGCCGTCAGGAGCTCTATCACCTGGCCCGGGTGGGCGAGCTGAAGAGCTTCGAGGCGCTGCGGGACAAGCACGGCCAGGGGCTGGGGTGCGACATCTGCAAGCCGACGGTGGCCTCCATCCTGGCGTCCCTCTGGAACGAGCACGTGCTGGAGAAGCCCCACCGCGCGTTGCAGGATACCAACGACGCCTTCCTTGCGAACCTGCAAAAGGACGGCACCTATTCGGTGGTGCCGCGCATCCCGGGGGGGGAGATCACCCCGGAGGGGCTCATCACCATCGGCGAAGTGGCGCGCAAGTACAGCCTCTACACCAAGATCACCGGCGGCCAGCGCATCGATCTCTTCGGCGCCCGGGTCGACCAGCTGCCCGCCATCTGGGGCGAGCTGGTGGCGGCGGGCTTCGAGACCGGTCAGGCCTACGGCAAGTCGGTGCGCACCGTGAAGTCCTGTGTGGGGTCCACCTGGTGTCGCTACGGGGTGCAGGACTCCATGACCCTGACCCAGACCCTGGAACACCGCTACAAGGGGCTGCGGGCACCACACAAGCTGAAGTTTGCGGTCTCAGGCTGCACCCGGGAGTGCGCCGAGGCCCAGAGCAAGGACATCGGCGTCATCGCCACCGAGCGGGGCTGGAACCTCTATGTGTGCGGCAACGGCGGCATGCGGCCGCGCCACGCCGACCTCTTTGCCACGGATCTCGACGAGCAGACCCTGATCCGCTACATCGACCGGCTGCTGATGTTCTACGTGCGCACCGGGGACAGGCTGCAACGCACCTCGGTCTGGATGGAGAACATGGAAGGGGGGCTCGACTATCTCAGGTCGGTGATCATCGAGGACAGGCTCGGCATCGGTGCCGAGCTGGAGGCCATGATGGAGGGGATAGTCGGCACCTGGCAGTGCGAGTGGAAGAGCACATTGGCGGATCCGGACAAGCTCAAGCTGTTCGAGGCCTTCGTCAACCGGCCCGAGGACGAGACGCCGCCGCGCCGTGAGGAGCGGGGGCAATGGGTGCCGGATATCGCTGTCAAGGAGGTGGTATGAGCGGGGGCAACGGGTTGCACGCCCGCCATCAGTATCAAGGAGGTGGTATGAAAGATGACAAGGACGATGCACAGCTCTGCGGGCAGTGGCACCGGGTGTGCGAGCTGGCGGCGCTGCCGGAGCAGGCCGGGCGCAGCGCCTGGCTGGAAGGGCGGGTACTGGCGCTGTTTCGCCTCGGGGAGCATGTCTATGCCCTGGACGGGGTGGACCCCCTGGCCGGCGTCGCGGTGCTGGGGCGTGGCCTGGTGGGGGATGCCGGTGGGGAGCCCGTGGTGGCCTCGCCGCTGTACAAGCAGCGCTACGCCCTGATGGACGGTCGCTGTCTGGACGATCCTGCCCTGAGCGTCGCCTGCTGGCCGGTGCGGCTGGAGGGGAGCGAGGTCTGGGTACAGCTGGGCTGAGTGGCCCATCTGAAAACCATGTTGTGATCGCCGGGCACTGCCCGGTGATTTTTTGTGCGCGACCCGACATTTCTTGTACGAGAGGATGGCGGGAAAACGTTTTTCGGAAATAATGGACAAACGTTTGCAATTGGATGTTTGTCTATGACGGAACGTGAGCAAGAGATCCTCGCCCTGCTGCGCCAGGATCCCATGATTGCCCAGCAGGAGCTGGCGGACAGGCTCGGCATCAGCCGCTCCGCGCTGGCGAGCCACATCTCCAGCCTGATGCGCCAGGGCTATGTGCAGGGGCGCGGCTATGTGCTGCGCGAAGGCCCCTACGCCGTGGTGATCGGCGGCGCCAACATGGATATCTGCGGCTGTAGCCACGACAACCTGCGCATCGGGGATTCCAACCCGGGTCGGGTACGCACCTCCGCCGGCGGGGTGGGGCGCAACATCGCCGAGAACCTGGCGCGCCTTGGCACCGATACTCGCCTGCTGACTGCGGTGGGCAACGATCAATACGGCCACCACCTGCTGGAGGTGAGCCAGCGCGCCGGGGTCGATGTGCGCCAGGTGCTGGTACTGGAGGGTCAATCGACCTCCTGCTATCTCAGCCTGCACGATGGCAGCGGCGAGATGAGCTGCGCCGTCAACGACATGGGGATCATCGAGCAGCTCACCCCGGCCCGGCTCACCCCCCTGAGCGGTTTTCTCGGTGCGGCCCGGCTCTGGGTGCTCGACACCAACCTCGCCACCCACACCCTGGACTGGCTGTTCGAGCGCCAGGGGGAGCACATCATCTTCGTGGACACCGTGTCGGTGGCCAAGGTGGAGAAGATCCGCCCCTGGCTGCACCGCATCCACACCCTCAAACCCAATCGCACCGAGGCGGAGCAACTGTGCGGCTTCACCATCGGCGGGCCCGACACCTGGCCCATGGCGGCGGCCTGGTTCCACCGCGCCGGGGTGCAGCGACTCTTCCTGAGCCTCGGCGATCAGGGGATCTTCTATAGCGACGGGGCCTGCCAGGGCCATCTGCCCGTGCTCGGCAGCCCGGTCGTCAACGTGACCGGTGGCGGTGATGCCTTCATGGCAGGGCTGGCCCACGCCTGGTTGCAGGAGCAGGGCATCATGGAGACAACCCGGTTCGCCCTCGGTTGCGCCGCCCTCACCGTCAATTGTTCCGATACCGTCTTTTCCGGCCTATCCAAGGCCGCCGTTGAACGCATGCTGGAGGAGTACCCATGTTGAACGCTTACCTCGATATCCAACCTGAAGTTGCCGCCGCGCTGGCTGCCGGCAAGCCGGTGGTGGCCCTGGAGTCCACCATCATCTCCCACGGCATGCCCTATCCGCAGAACGTGGAGACGGCGCGCCAGGTGGAGCAGGTGGTGCGGGACAACGGCGCCGTGCCGGCCACCATCGCCATCATCGATGGCCGCCTCAAGGTGGGTCTGGATGCGGGGGCCCTGGAGGCGCTGGGCCGGGCCGGTCATGCCGCCACCAAGTGCAGCCGCCGCGACATCCCCTTCGTGCTGGCCAACAAGGAGCTGGGGGCGACCACGGTGGCCTCCACCATGATAGTGGCCGCCATGGCCGGGATCCGGGTGTTCGCCACCGGCGGCATCGGCGGCGTGCATCGCGGCGCCCAGGAGACCTTCGACATCTCCGCTGACCTGCAGGAATTCGCCCAGACCCCGGTGGCCGTGGTTTGCGCCGGCGCCAAGTCGATCCTCGACATCGGTCTGACCCTGGAGTACCTGGAGACTCAGGGGGTGCCGGTGATCGGCTACCAGACCGAGGAGCTGCCCGCCTTCTACACCCGGGAGAGCGGCTTCAAGGTGGATTACCGCCTGGAGAGCCCGGCGGCCATCGCCGAGGCGCTGCGTCTGAAGTGGGAGCTGGGGCTGGCCGGGGGCGCCGTGGTGGCCAACCCGATTCCGACCCAGTTTGCCATGCCCAAGGCTGACATCGACGCCGCCATTGCCCAGGCACTGCGTGAGGCGGACGAGCAGGGGGTGAAGGGCAAGGCGTCGACCCCCTTCCTGCTGGCCCGGGTGTGCGAGCTGACCGGTGGCAACTCTCTGGCGGCCAATATCCAGCTGGTGCTGAACAACGCCGCGCTGGGGGCACGCATCGCTGCCAGCCTGTAAACACCTTTGCGAAAGATGCAAAAGAGGGCCAACAGGCCCTCTTTTTATTGCGCGAATCGGTGAGATAACCCCCTTATTCCAGCACCAGTCGCCCGTTGAGAGGCTGGACGGGGCGGTTGTTGGGGTGGTGCATCACCGCCTTGAAGGCATCGATCTGGGCCTGGCTGGCCTGGACCGGCTCCTTCATCACCAGCCAGCGCACTCCTTCCGAGCAGGGTGGGGTGGTCAGGGACCCGCTGAAGCGGTAGTAGTCGTGCTGGGCGGGCAGCAGTTGCTCTGCCGAGATGGGTTCCTTGAAGGCATGGATCTCCCCCGCCTTGGCTGGCAGCACCTGCCAGGCCTGGCTCAGGGCCCCATTGGCCTGGCCCGGCTCGAACATCACGGCGACCACCGCCAGCTCCCCCTTGTCATTGGCATGGACCAGGTGACCCTCCAGGGGGTAGGACTTGCCCTCGATGAGGTTTTCGCTGGGGGCGTGGAAGTGGAACTGCTTGAGTTCGAAGTGCATGCCGTCGAGCTCAAGGGTGCTGCCGGGGGCATAGTTGACCTGCACCGTGTGGCCGTTGTTGACCAGCGTCTTGCCACCCGCCTGATAGTGGAACTGCAGGGGGGCCAGATCGGCCTTCACCAGACCCGAGAGGTTGACCGGCGACTGGTTGCTGCCGGCACACTGGCCATATTCCGGGGTCAGGCTGGCCCATTTCGCCGGGCCGGCCTCGCCGCTGTATTCCCAGTGTGTGGTGGCGGCAAAGGCGGCAGGGCAGAGCAGCAGGGCGCCAGCCAGCAGGGACTTTTTCATCATGCATCCTTATCCTGATTGAAAAGCACGACCATTCCTGGCCTTCCGGCAGGAAGGCCAGGAATGGCATCGTTGGAAACGCAGGGTACGCGGTGCCAGACCGGATTAATTGTTATGAAAAGTCTGTCGTCATCGTTATTTGAAGCGTGGCATGAGGCTACGTCATGATGTATTCCGGCAACGGGGCACGCTTATTCATGAAGGAGAAATCCTGCGGGCATTTTCGCAATGAACGGCCCCCTTTCATGGCGCCCCAAATAGATGACGGGCTGATTCTAGAGGGCTTTTCATGGCTCCGTTTGATCTCGAGCAAACAAGCGCGGACTAATTATCGGGCTTGAGGATCCCTTATTTCGTTGGGATTTTTTCGATATTCCCTGACCCGGCCAGGGGCGTGCGTGGCGGGAGCCGGGCGCTGCGCTGACAGAGTGCCTCGGTGTTGACCCCTTATCTCTCTGATAGTGCTGGAGAAATTCCCCCCTCAGCACAGTGACGGCGGGATGACAATCCCCCGGTTGGCGGCGCCTTGTTTGCGGTTTTGCCGTCCTCTTCACATTTCCGGATTGCTCGCTATTTGTGCGATTGCCTTACTCATCCGACCTGGTGTCAAATCACTCCGCCTAACACAAGGAGTGGCATAATAATGAATAATATCAATAAATTAGTTCTGGCTATCGGATTCGCTCTCACCACCTTCCCGAGCCTGGCGGCGGGATTCCAGTGCGGGGAGCACGTCACCCTGGGGGTACCCGGTCAATCCAGTCAGCTGTTGTGCCGGGAGGGCTATGCCGCCGGGTACAACTACGACACCAAGGTCTCTGACTGGGTCTCTTACCGGATGACGGCCGCCAGCGCCCAGGGCCAGGTGCCGCGCAAGGATGCCTTCGCCGAGGACAAGGAGGTGCCGGTGCAGTTTCGCGCCACCCTGTCGGACTACAAGGGCTCGGGCTATGACCGCGGCCACCAGGCGCCGGCGGCGGACATGCGCTCCACCGCCAACACCATGAAGCAGAGCTTCCTGCTGACCAACATGACCCCGCAACTGCCGGCGCTCAACCAGGGGGCCTGGCGCATCCTGGAGGAGAAGACCCGGCAGTGGGCCATCACCTACAAGAGCGTGCAGGTGATCACCGGCCCCATCTTCACCCACTCCGATGGCGCCATCGGCAACGGCGTGACCGTGCCCCACGCCTACTACCGGGTGGTGATGGATCTGGCGGGCAAGCGGGCCATCGCCTTCATCCTGCCGCAAGAGAACGTCTCGGCCAGTCGGCTGGCGGACTATGTGGTGACGGTGGATGAGGTGGAGGAGCAGACCGGACTCGACTTCTTCACCGAGCTGCCGGATGAGCAGGAAGAGGCCATGGAGTCGCGGCTGTCGGCCATGTGGGGCGGTTAGCGCGTCCGGCAGGGGTAACGGGGGCCCAGGCCCCCGTTACCCACACGGCCTCCGGCCATTGCCATGGCCCCTGGTACAGGGCCAGTACAGCTTGGGTCTGGCATCGGGCCCTTATCATGACTCCTTTTTCAGGAGGCATCATGTCAGCGCTGTTTTCCCTTTACTCCTTGTCCACTCTTGCCCGCCCGTTGCGCATCTGCGTACCCATGGCGCTGCTGGGGGCTGCTGTTCCCCCCGCCATGGCCGACGAGGATATCCGCTTGGGGCAGACCATTCTGCTCGGGGTCGGCGATCATCCCGCCATCATTCCCATGCTCGCCTGCCGACCGACCAAATCCATCATGGTCAAGGCAGGGCGGGAGTTGACCCTGGAGCGGGTCAAGGTGTTCTACGGCAACGATCGCAGCAAGACCCTCTATTTCGACAAGGTGTTGAGAGAGGATCAGGAGTCGGGGTGGCAATCCCTCGGCAGCCGACTCTGCATCAAGCGCATCGAGGTGTACGGCAATTCGGAAGGGAGCAGGGCGGGGGTCAAGGTGTACGGGCGCAAATGAGCAAAGGGCGGGGGAAATCCCCGCCCAGTGCTTATTTCTTCGGGCGGAACGGTTTGATGATGGCCTCGTCGCACTCGAGATAGGGCCCTTCCATCAGGTCGATGCAGTAGGGAATGGCGGGGAAGACCGCATCCAGGCACTCGCGGATCGATTTGGGCTTGCCCGGCAGGTTGACGATGAGCGAGCTGCCGCGCAGGCCGGCGGTCTGGCGCGACAGGATGGCGGTCGGCACGAACTTGAGGGACTCGGCCCGCATCAGCTCGCCAAAGCCCGGCATCATGCGATCGCACACCGCCTCGGTGGCCTCCGGGGTCACATCCCGCCTGGCCGGCCCGGTGCCCCCCGTGGTAACGACAAGGCAGCACTGCTCATCGTCCACCAGCCGAACCAGGGTCGCCTCAATCTGATCCTGCTCGTCGGGGATCACCTGATAGACGGGCTCCCATTCCGAGGTCAGGTAGGCGTTCAGGGTGTCGATGATGGCCTTGCCGGAGAGATCTTCGTAGATGCCTGCACTGGCGCGATCGCTGACGGTGACGATACCGATTCTTGCCTTGCTCATGGTCTGCCCTTGGTTGCCGCAATAAAGTGGTAAATAAAATAACATAATCAGTGAGATATGTTAAACCGCCGGATGAGGCAAGGGGAGGGCATTGAGCCTGGGAGAGAGTCGAATGAAAAACAATTTTGAGGAAAGTCCCTTAATAAGGCATAAGGCCGAGAAAAATGGTGCTGAAATTTTATAAAAAAACTGACGCAGGCCGGATTCGGTTAATTTCATGAATCATAAGGAATAAATGATTTTTTCCGCCAACGATGCGCAATTCGTGCCAAAAACCGGACTCCTGTGGCTCGGCGGTGAATGGCCCAAAATCGCCACCATCCTATATAACCTTCCCTAGGGACAGTGAAACATAGTGATGTGCCCGGCGTCGTTCCATTCCATGGGCGAGGTCCGGCCAGGAGGGTATATGGAGCTGCCTGATTTCGATACCCTGAAGTACTGGGCGCTGGCCGAGCCGGAGCGACTCGACGCGCTGCTGCACCAGCAGATAGAGACCCTGATCGCCCAGGTGGGGCCAGAGCGGCAACGTCGGTTGCGAGGTCTGCAATTTCGCATCGACTGCCAGCGCCGCCTGGCAAGAAACAACCTCGACAGCTGCATCCGGATAGCCAACATGATGCATGACTCCGTCTACGCCATGCGCCAGCACATTCTGGATCTGCAGAACGAATCTTGTCAGGAAATGGCAGAGCCCCCGCTGCCGGATAATGTGATAGCGTTTTCCAGTTATCTGAAACGGAAATAATTCACGGCCCTGTTCAAGATATAAAAAAACAGGGTATTTATTAATTTGTTTCACCCCTTCTAAAACAAGTTGTTAAGCAAGTTGGGTGAATTGTTTTTTATTTGCTGCAAATATTCCCCGGGCGGCTGAATAATAGTGACCAGTGCACGCAGTCCGATAGAGATGGATGAAGGTGTATTTATTTTGGGGTAATATCCAGACACATTTCATCTTGCTATGACTCAAAGGGATCATGAGAAGCATCACACCAGGAAGGGTGCTGTCGCGAGAGCAGCAGACGGAGATCACCCGGATCATCGTCAAGGCGGGCCAGATGCTGGCCCAGTTTGGGGCGGAGAGCCGCATCATCGAGCAGACCACGGTCCGGCTCGGCATGGCGCTCGGGCTGGAGAGCGTCGAGATGGCCATCTCTTCCAGCGCCATCGTCCTCACCAGCCTCTACCAGGGCAGTTGCGTCACCACCACCCGCCGGGTGCGGGAGCACGGCATCAACATGCAGGTGGTGTGCGAGATCCAGCGCATCTGCATCATGACGGAAAAGTCGCTTATCGGCGCGCGCGAGGTCCGTCAGCGCCTCGAGGCCATCACGCCGTTCCATTATCACCCCTGGCTGGTGGTGCCCATGGTGGGGCTCTCCTGCGGTGCCTTCAGCCTGCTGTTTGGCGGTGACTGGCCCATCTTCCTGGTGACCTGCTGCTCGGCCTCGGTCGCCATGCGGGTGCGCCAGCTCATTGCCCGCCATCACCACAGCCCCCTCATCAACTTTGCCGCCACCGGGTTTATCGCCACCCTGCTCGCCTCCAGCGCCACCTTCTTCGGCTGGGGCGAACAACCCTATCTCGCCATGGCCGCCAGCGTGTTGCTGCTGGTGCCGGGGTTCCCGCTCATCAATGCGGTCTCCGACATGGTGAAGGGTTACTTCAACATGGGGCTGGCCCGCTGGGGCACGGCGACACTGCTGACCATCAGTGCAGCCATAGGGATCATTCTCGCCATGTCGGTGACCGGTATCTGGGGGTGGAAGGTATGATGGAACTGCTCTGGCTGCTGGGCAAGGATGCCTTCTGGTCGGCCATTCCGGCGGTGGGCTTTGCCATGCTGTTCAACGTGCCGCCACGGATGCTCAAATATTGCGCCATGGGGGGCGCGTTGGCCCACAGCCTGCGTACCCTGCTCATCCACTACGGCATGCCCATCGAGTGGGCCACCCTGGCAGCGGCGACCACGGTCGGTTTTGTCTGTGTCTACTGGTCGCGCCGCCTGCTGGCACCGCGCCCGGTGTTCAGCGTCGCCTCCATCATCCCCATGATCCCGGGCAGCTATGCGTTCAAGACCATGATCGCCATCGTGGAGCTCAATATCTCCGGGGTGACCATGGAGCTGCTTCAGAGCGCGGTGGAGAACGGCCTCAAGGCGCTGTTTATCGTGGGGGCCCTGAGTTTCGGTTTGGCGATCCCCTCTCTGGTCGTGTACCGTAACCGCCCCATTATCTGACGACGGTGCGAGAGGTTGACCCCATGATGATTTCCATGATTGCCGCCATGGCCCAGGATAGGGTGATCGGCCTGGACAACCAGATGCCCTGGCACCTGCCGGCGGATCTGGCCCACTTCAAGCGGGTCACCCTGGGCAAGCCGGTGCTGATGGGGCGCAAGACCTTTGAATCCATCGGACGACCGCTGCCCGGGCGCCGCAACCTGGTGATCAGCCGCAACCCCGACTACCGGGCCGACGGCGTGGAGGTTATCGACTCGGTGGAGGCCGCACTGGCCCTGCTGGCGGATAGTGACGTCGCGGAGCTGATGGTGATCGGGGGCGGTCATCTCTACGGCCAGCTGCTGCCACGGGCCGACAGGCTCTATCTGACCCGCATCGATCTGGCGGTGGAGGGGGATACCCGTTTCCCGGCCTTCGACGAGGGCGACTGGTCGTGCATCGAGCGCGAGTTACATCAGCCTGACGAGAAGAATCCCCATCCCTACTGTTTCGAGACCTGGCAGCGGCGCTGAGCCCTCTGATGCCATGAAGAGCCCCTTGCGACAGCAGGGGGCTTTTTTGTGCCCTGTTGCTGCAAAGAGAAGGGGGCTGAACCGGCATGGTTGAAGGTGCCTGAAGCAATACCGGGATGCGTGACATCAAAATAGTTAGTTATGTAATGAATTGGCCATTCATTGCTCCGATGGGCGCAGTCATCCCCTTCCTCTCTTTTTGCCTGCTGCTAACGCCTTTTAATCATTAATGAAATGTGCTGAAAGTGCATCGATACTGTGGTAGCCCTGTCTGTTATAGGCGTTTTTATCGTGATTTAATGGATTTTTATGAATAAAAATAACTAATAAAAATCAATGGCTTAAATTTAATCTTTCCTGCTCAGCTTCAATTGGTTCTTTTGTTTGGGTGTGAAATTGCTTAGTGTTAAAAGTAATTGGCTCACGTTCGACGGTTTGCCAGGCAAGGCGTCGGCCAAGAAAAAAGGACAATATGACAGTCAAACTCGAGGTCAAATCCCTCTACAAAATCTTCGGCGATCAGCCGGATAAAGCGTTCAAATTGCTGGCGAAAGGGCATGATCGCGCCAGTATCCTGAAAAAGACCGGACAGACCCTGGGGGTCCAGGATGTCAATCTGGCCATCAACGAAGGGGAGATCTTCGTGGTGATGGGCCTCTCCGGTTCGGGCAAGTCCACCCTGGTGCGTCTCTTCAACCGGCTGATCGAGCCGACCCGCGGCCAGGTGCTGATCGATGGCGAGGACATCGCCGCCATCTCGGAGCGCGAGCTGCGCCGGGTGCGCCGCAAGAAGATCAGCATGGTATTCCAGTCCTTCGCCCTGATGCCGCACCTGAGTGTGCTGGAAAATACCGCCTTCGGGCTGGAGCTGGCCGGTGTACCGCTGGCGGAGCGCCAGCAGAGCGCCCGTCAGGCGCTCCATCAGGTGGGGCTGGGACAGTGGATAGAGGCTTATCCGGATGCCCTCTCCGGCGGCATGAAGCAGCGGGTCGGGCTGGCCCGGGCCCTTGCCAATGACCCCGACATCCTGCTGATGGACGAAGCTTTCTCCGCGCTGGATCCCCTGATCCGCACCGAGATGCAGGATGAGCTGCTCAAGCTGCAGGCCAGCCAGCAGCGCACCATCGTCTTCATCTCTCACGATCTGGACGAGGCGATGCGCATCGGCGATCGCATCGCCATCATGCAGGATGGCCAGCTGGTGCAAGTGGGCACCCCGGACGAGATCCTGAACCAGCCCGCCAACGACTATGTGCGCGCCTTCTTTCGCGGGGTGGATCTGGCCCATGTGTTCAGCGCCCGCGATGTGGCCAGCCGCAAGCAGGTGCCCCTCATCAAGAAACACACCACCGACGGGCCGGGCAACGCCCTGCGCCAGCTCAAGGAGCTTGAGCGGGAGTTCGGCTACGTGGTGGATCGCAGCCGCCGCTTCCTCGGGGTCGTCTCGGTGGAGTCGCTCGGTCAGGCGGTCAGGGCCAAAGGCAGCCTGGAGCAGGCGTTGCTGGCGGACATCCAGCCCATCCTGGCGGACACCGCCCTCAATGAACTGATCAGCCAGGTGGCGGCCGCCCCCTGTCAGGTGCCCGTGGTCGAGGAGGATGGCACTTACCTCGGCCTCATCTCCAAGGCCAATCTGCTCAACACCCTGGACAGGAGTACTCCGGCATGAAGCTGATGAATCCCCATTTGTTGCTGAGCGGGCTGCTGGCCCTGGTGCTGCTGGCGAGCCCTTCCCTGCGGGCCGATGAGGTGGCGGCAGATCCCTGGAGCGCGCCTGCGTCCACCGAGGTGTCCGATCCCTGGGGTAGTACCGACACCCAGGCCACCGACTGGCAGAACCAGATCGAAGCCGCCGACACCACAACCGCCATCGACTGGCTGGATCCTTTCCAGCAGGCGCTGGTGCCGCTGGATACCTGGGTGGAAGGGGGCATCGGCTGGCTGGTGGAGAACCTGCGGCCGCTGTTCCAGCTGATCCGCGCACCGGTGGAGCTGACCCTGAACGCCATGACCCATCTGCTGCAGACGGTGCCCTCCACCCTGATGATGGGGCTCCTGGCCATGCTTGCCTGGCAACTGGTGAACGGCCGCATGGCGCTCGGTACGCTCGCGTCTCTTGTGGGGATCGGGCTCATCGGGGCCTGGTCCGATGCCATGGTGACCCTGTCCCTGGTGCTGACCTCGCTGTTCTTCTGCGTGCTGCTGGGGTTGCCCACCGGCATCCTGCTGGCCCGCAGCGAGCGGCTCTCCACCTGGACCCGGCCGCTGCTGGATGCCATGCAGAC
The DNA here is from genome assembly GCF_022869435.1 of Aeromonas sp. LsrichE-8G. Lineage (NCBI taxonomy): Bacteria > Pseudomonadati > Pseudomonadota > Gammaproteobacteria > Aeromonadales > Aeromonadaceae > Aeromonas > Aeromonas sp. LsrichE-8G. Next base: position 55,767 of record NZ_JALIHH010000032.1, on the reverse strand, counting down.
CACCCCGGCGTTCGTCTACCTCATCCCCATCGTGATGCTGTTTGGCATCGGCAACGTGCCCGGGGTGGTGGTGACCGTCATCTTCGCCCTGCCGCCCATGATCCGGCTCACCATGCTGGGTATTCGCCAGGTGCCCACGGATCTGGTGGAGGCGGCCCACTCGTTCGGTGCCAGCCCCTCCCAGTTGCTGTTCAAGGTACAGCTGCCGCTCGCCATGCCCACCATCATGGCCGGGGTCAACCAGACCCTGATGCTGGCGCTCTCCATGGTGGTGATCGCCTCCATGATCGCGGTGGGAGGCCTCGGCCAGATGGTGCTGCGCGGCATCGGCCGGCTCGACATGGGGCTCGCCTCCATCGGCGGCCTCGGCATCGTGCTGCTGGCCATCGTGCTCGACCGCCTCACCCAGGCGATGGGGCAACCGGATCGCACCCGTACCGGCCGCTGGTATCAGCACGGCCCCGCCGCCCTGCTGCTGCGCCTGGCCGGTCGTGACAAGAAAATCGATTACAAAGGAGTAAATGCATGAGACCGATCACCAAAGGATTGACCCTGGGCACATTGCTGCTGAGTGCCCAACTGCTGAGCCCGCTCGCCATGGCCAGCGCCGAGTTGCCGGGGGAGGGGGTTCGCGTTCAGCCCCTGCAGAGCTCCTTGCCGGAAGAGGCCTTCCAGAGCCTGCTGGTGAGCAAGCTGATGGCGCGTCTGGGTTACGATGTCCAGCCCGCCCAGGAGGTGGACTACAACGTGGCTTATGCCTCGGTGGCCCAGGGAGACGGCACCTTCCTCGCGTTCAACTGGGTGCCGCTGCAGGACAACAAGTACGAGCAGGCGGGGGGCGACAAGGTGTTCTTCCGTGAGGGCACCTATGTGGCCGGTGCCGCCCAGGGGTACCTCATCGACAAGAAGACCGCGACCCAATACGGCATTACCAACCTGGGCCAGCTCAAGGATCCCGAGGTGGCGGCGCTGTTTGACGGGGATGGCGACGGCAAGGCCGACCTCATCGGTTGCAACCCCGGCTGGGGCTGCGAGGGGGCGATCAACCATCACCTCGACGCCTTTGGTCTGACCCCCACGGTGGCCCACAAGCAGGGCAACTACGCGGCGCTGATCGCCGATACCCTGGCTCGCTACCAGGCCGGCAAGCCGGTGCTCTATTACACCTGGACCCCCTACTGGCTCAGCAGCGAACTGGTGCCGGGGCGGGATGTGGTGTGGCTGGAAGTCCCCGCCGACGCCACGGATGCGGCCAAGACCCGTTTGCCGAACGGCAAGAACTACGGCTTTGCGGTGAACACCATGCACATTGTTGCCAACAAGCGGTTTGCCGAGGCCAATCCGGCCGCCGCCAAGCTCTTCTCCATCGTCAAGCTGCCGCTGAATGACATCAACGTGCAGAACGGCCTGATGAACAAGGGGCAGAACAAGCCGGCGGACGTGGAGCGTCATGCCGACGCCTGGCTCAAGGGCCACGAGGCACTGGTGAACGACTGGCTGAATCAGGCGCGCGCCGCCGCCATGTAATGAGGGGTACGTCGCCCTTTTGCACAAAGAAAAACGCCCGGCAGTTGCCGGGCGTTTTTTTGTGGGCGCAGCACATGGCCGGGCCGCGGGGGATCAGATGCCGGAGCCGTCGCTCTCGCCACCTTCCTCATGCAGGCCGCACTCGCGCTTGAGGCCGAAGAAGCGGGTCTGCTCCTCGCTCATGCCGGGCTCCCACTTGGCGGTGGTGTGCACGTCGCCGACCGAGAGGTAGCCCTGCTCCCACAAGGGGTGGTAGGGGAGGTCGAACTCCTTGAAGTAGTAGAAGACGTCCTTGTTGCTCCAGTCGATCACCGGCAGGAACTTGAAGCGACCGCGCTGGATGGCCAGCACCGGCAGCTTGCCCCGGCTGCCGGACTGCTCACGGCGCAGGCCCGAGAACCAGGTGCGGGCACCCAGCTCGTTCAGGGCGCGGTCCATCGGCTCCACCTTGTTGAGCTGGTTGTAACGGGTGATCCCCTCCACCCCCTGCTCCCACAGGAGGCCGAAGCGGGCCTCCTGCCAGGCCGGGCTGAGTTCGGCCCGATAGATCTTGAGGTTGAGCGCGAGACGCTCGGTCAGCTCGTCGATGAAACGGTAGGTCTCGGGGAAGAGATAACCGGTGTCGGTGAGCACCACGGGCACGTCGGCCCGCTCGCGGCTCACCAGGTGCAGCATGAGCGCCGCCTGGATGCCGAAACTCGACGACAGCACATGCTCCCCCGGCAGGTTGGCCAGGGCCCAGCGCACCCGCTCGGGGGCGCTCATGGCGTCCAGCGCCCGGTTGAGGGGGGCCAGCGCCTCGACCTGCTCCTCCCGGCCCAGGGCCAGGAGGGCGTCGAGGTCGAGCCGGCCGTCGGCGGTGCGCGCCAGCCGGGCTGTATCAGTCTGTTCAGGCTGCATAGAAGTCCCTCGCGGAGTCGATAACCGGGGCGATGATCCCGGCGCGAATGACAAAATCGCCGAAGCACTCGTCCGGGTTGCGTTCGCTCGCCCAGCGGCCGATCAGGGCATCCAGTTCGGCCAGGATCTGCGGCTCGGTGATGTTCTCCAGATGCAGGCGCGGGATGCGGGTCCCCTCGAGGTTGCCCCCCAGGTGCAGGTTGTAGCGACCCGGCGCCTTGCCCACCAGACCCACTTCCGCCAGCATGGCGCGGCCGCAGCCGTTGGGGCAGCCGGTGACCCGGAAGATGATGGCGTCATCCGCCAGGCCGTGCTTGGCCAGCAGCCCCTCGATGTCGGTGACGAAGGCAGGCAGCATGCGCTCGGCCTCGGCCATTGCCAGGGGGCAGGTGGGCAGGGCCACGCAGGCCATGGACTGCTTGCGCTGCTCGCTCACGCCGTCATCCAGCAGACCGTACTGGCGTGCCAGCGCCTCGATGCGTGCCTTCTCGCCGGCAGGCACGCCCGCGATGATGAGGTTCTGGTTGGCGGTGAGGCGGAAGTCCCCCTGATGCACCTTGGCGATCTCCAGCATGCCGGTCTTGAGGGGCTTGCCCGGGAAGTCCAGCAGGCGGCCGTTCTCGATAAACAGGGTCAGGTGGTGCTTGCCGTCGATCCCCTCCACCCAGCCGAAGCGATCGCCACGACTGGTGAATTCATAGGGGTGAACCGGCCCGAACTGGATGCCGGCGCGGTTCTCCACCTCGGCCTTGAAGGCCTCGACCCCCACCCGTTCAAGGGTGTACTTGGTCTTGGCGTTCTTGCGGTTGACCCGGTTGCCCCAGTCGCGCTGGGTGCTGACCACGGCGGCCGCCACCTCCAGCACGTGGGAGAGCGGAATGAAGCCAAAGTCGCTCGCTTTGCGCGGGTAGGTGGTGGTGTCGCCGTGGGTCATGGCGAGACCGCCCCCCACCAGCACGTTGAAGCCCACCAGCTTGCCGTGATCGGCAATGGCCACGAAGTTGAGATCGTTGGCGTGGATGTCCACATCGTTGTGGGGCGGGATGACCACGGTTGTCTTGAATTTGCGCGGCAGGTAGTTGGAGCCCAGGATCGGCTCCTCGTCACCCCCTAGCTTCTCGCCATCCAGCCAGATCTCCACGTAGGCGCGGGTCTTGGGCAGCAAGTGTTCGGAGATCTTCTTGGCCCACTCGTAGGCCTCCTGGTGCAACTCGGACTCCACCGGGTTGCTGGTGCAGAGCACGTTGCGGTTTACGTCCCCCGCGGTGGCGATGGAGTCGATACCGGTGCTGTTGAGGGTCTGGTGCATCAGCTTGATGTCGCGCTTCAGTACCCCGTGGAACTGGAAGGTCTGACGGGTGGTCAGGCGGATGCTGCCGTACATGCTGTGTTCTTCGGCGAACTTGTCGATCACCTGCCACTGGGCCGGGGTGATGATGCCGCCGGGCAGGCGGGCGCGCAGCATGACATTGTGCAGGGGCTCTAGCTTCTGGGCGGCGCGCTCCGGGCGGATGTCGCGGTCATCCTGCTGATACATGCCGTGGAAGCGGATCAGCTGGAAGTTGTCGCCGTTGAAGCCGCCGGTGAGCGGGTCCTGCAGATCTTCGGCGATGGTGCCGCGCAGGAAGTTGCTCTCGCGCTTGAGGCGTTCGTTGTCAGCCAGCGGCCCTTCGACCGGTCCCGGAATAAGTTGTTTGCTCATCAATAGACATCCCTTTGATAACGTTTGGCACGACGCAATTCGCTCAGATACTCTTCTGCTTCCTCACGGCTCTTGTGGCCGTGTTCCGCAATCACTTCCAGCAGGGCTTCCTGCACATCCTTCGCCATGTGGTTGGCGTCGCCACACACATAGAAGTGAGCGCCTGCTTCCAGCCACTGGTAGAGCTCAAGCCCTGCCTCGCGCAGACGGTCCTGCACATAGATCTTGTTGGCCTGATCCCGGCTGAAGGCCAGGGAGATCTTGGACAGCAGGCCCGATTTCACATAACGCTGCCACTCCACCTGATAGAGGAAGTCCTGGGTGAAGTGGGGGTTGCCGAAGAAGAGCCAGTTCTTGCCCTCTGCCCCCTGTGCTTCCCGCTCCTGCAGGAAGGCGCGGAACGGGGCAATGCCGGTGCCCGGGCCGACCATGATGACGGGGGTGTCGGGATTGGCGGGCAGGCGGAAGTTGTCGTTGTGCTCCACGAACACCCGGACCTCGGCATCTTCCGGCAGACGGTCCGCCAGATAGGAGGAGGCGCCGCCGCTTCGCACTGTGCCATCTTCTTGGCGGTAGCGCACCACGCCGACGGTCAGGTGCACCTCTTCTTCCACCTCGCTCTGGGCGGAGGCGATGGAGTAGAGGCGGGGAGTGAGGGGGCGCAGCAGTGCGATCAGTTGATCGGCACTCAAGGCAGCCGGGAAGCGTTTCAGTACGTCCACCACCTGGGCGCTGGCCACCAGGGCGTTGACCTGGGCCTTGTCACCGGCCAGATCTTTGAGCGCCGCGTTGTCCGTGATCTCGGCGAGGCCAGTGATCAGGCCCCCGTGCAGCCGGGTCAGTTCGTAGTGACGGGTCAGCGCCTCGCGCAGGCTGCCATGGGGGGTGGCCTCGTCACCGGTCAGACCGGTCAGGGCCAGCACTTCCCCCACGAGATCGGCGTCGTTGTCGAACCAGATGCCGAGCGCATCCCCCGGTTGATAGGTGATGCCGGACTCTTCCAGGTTGATCTCGATGTGACGGATGTCCTTGGTGGAGTCGCGGCCGGTGATCTTCTGGTTCACCGAGAGTCTGGCGGGGAAGGGGTTCTCCTTGTTGTACTGGCTGTGGCCGACGGCGGCCTGCACCGAGCCCGCCACGCTGGCAGTCGCGGCGCCGGCAGAGAGGGTGGCGGCGACCGCCGCAACGGCCTGCTCGCCCCAGGCCTTGGCGGCATCCTGATAATCCACATCGAGGCTAGCTAGCTCATGGATGCGCTCGGCCCCTGCCTTGGCGAGGAAGCCATCGAAATCCTTGCCGGTCTGGCAGAAGAACTCATAGGAGCTGTCACCCAGCCCCAGCACGGCAAACTTGAGCCCTTCCAGCTTGCCGACCTTGCCCTTCTTGAGCTGCTCGAACAGATCGACGGCGCTCTCGGGGGGCTCCCCCTCCCCGTAAGTGCTCACTACCACCAGCAGGTGGCTCTCTTTCTTGAGCTGCTTGGGTTTGTAGTCCGCCATGGAGGTGAGGGTCACCGGCAGGCCGCGGGCCTCGGCCTGGGCCTTGATGGCGCTGGCCACGCCCTTGGCATTCCCGGTCTGGGAGCCGTAGAGAATGGTCAGGCTGCCGCCGGGTGCCGCGACTTCTGCGCCTGCGCTCGCCACGGGCTGGACGCCCGCCTGGGAGAGGCCGTAGAGATAACCGCTGACCCAGGCCAGTTGCTGGGTGTTGAGGGTGGTGAGAACTTGGTTGAGCTGGCGCTGCTGTTCGTCAGAGAGCGGGCTCAGGGTGGGGGCTGTCAATGGCATCACACATGTCTTCCATGGTCTGATTTTTGGTCAGGGTAAGGGGTGTAATGAATAACAACAAAGAATAAAAATATCTTCTTTATGCGATTTATGAATTTATAAAGCCAAAATCCATCTCAGCCCGGGGGGGCCCGTGATATAAAAATGGCCTTGCCGAGCCCCCTGTCCCGGGGATTTCTCATGCCCCAAGGAGCAACCATGTCCCGTCTCTATCATGTCAACGCCTTCAGCCATCACCCCTTCGGAGGCAACCCCGCCGTGGTGGTGCTGGGGGAAGCGCGGCCCGGCGCCGAGCTGCAGGCCATGGCTGCGGAGTTCAACCTCTCTGAGAGCGCCTTTCTGACCCAACTGGGAGAGGGGCATTACGGGTTGCGCTGGTTCACCCCGCAAGTGGAGGTGGACTTGTGCGGCCATGGCACCCTGGCGGCGGCCCATGTGCTGTGGCAGACGGGGGAGGTGTCAGGGGAGCTCCCCATCCGCTTCGCGACCCGCAGCGGTGAGTTGCTGGCCCGGCGGGAAGGGGAGTGGATCTGGCTCGATTTTCCGCGCATTGCCCTGGCGCCCCTTGAGCTGGACCCTGCCTTTGGGGCGGCTCTTGGCTGCCAGCCGCTGCAAACCCTGGCGGCCGGGGCCAAGTTCCTGCTTGAGCTCGGTAGCGAGGAGGCGGTCCGCGCGCTCACCCCCGATTTTCACGCCCTGCGGGCGCTGCCGGGCCGGGGGATCATGGTGACGGCGCCATCGAGCCGGGGAGAGGACGACTTCGTCTCCCGCTATTTCGCCCCCTGGGTCGGGGTGGACGAGGATCCGGTGACCGGCTCCAACCACTGCGCCCTGGTGCCCTTCTGGGCCGAGCGGCTCGGCAAACGGCAATTGCGGGCCCGCCAGATCTCGGCCCGGGGCGGGGATCTCAGGCTGGAATTGCAGGAGGAGCGAGTACTGATGGCGGGCGGGGCACTGACCCTGTGGCAGGGGGAGTGGCTGCTGCCCCCTGTCGCACCAGCGGACCGATGACCGCTCGTCACTGTGTGAGTTCTGCATAAAAAAACGCCCCGCAATTGCGGGGCGTTTTGATTGCCATGGACGGCAGCGTTTTGCTGCGGCCCTGTTTCTGCGGCGCTTACTTTTGTGGACGCAAGGCCGGGAACAGGATGACGTCGCGGATGGTGTGGCTGTTGGTGAACAGCATCACCAGACGGTCGATACCGATACCCTGACCGGCGGTCGGCGGCAGACCGTGTTCCAGCGCGGTGACGAAGTCGGCGTCGTAGAACATGGCTTCGTCGTCCCCTGCGGCTTTCTGGTCAACCTGGGCCTGGAAGCGCTCGGCCTGATCTTCCGCATCGTTCAGCTCGGAGAAGCCGTTGGCCAGCTCGCGGCCGCCGATGAAGAACTCGAAGCGGTCGGTGACGTCCGGGTTCTGGTCGTTGCGACGGGCCAGCGGGGAGACGGCGGCCGGGTATTCGGTGATGAAGGTCGGTTGCAGCAGCATGTGTTCCACGGTCTCTTCGAAGATCGCGGTGATCACGTGGCCCAGCTCCCAGCTCTTCATCAGCTCGATCTTCAGACCCTTGGCGACGGCGGTGGCCTTCTCAAGAGTGGCCAGATCGTCACGGGTCACACCCGGGTTGTACTTCAGGATGGAGTCGACCATGGAGAGGCGCTGGAACGGCTGACCGAAATCGATGGTCAGGCCCTCTTCGCCCTCTTTGGCGTAACGGATCCTGGTGTCGCCCAGGATGTCCTGTGCCAGGGTGCGCAGCATCTCTTCGGTGAGATCCATCAGATCGATGTAATCGGCGTAGGCCATATAGAACTCGAGCATGGTGAACTCGGGGTTATGGCGAACGGAGATGCCTTCGTTGCGGAAGTTGCGGTTGATTTCGTAGACACGCTCGAAACCACCGACCACCAGACGCTTCAGATAGAGTTCCGGAGCGATACGCAGGTACATGTCGATGTCCAGCGCATTGTGGTGGGTGATGAAGGGACGTGCGGAGGCGCCACCCGGGATGACTTGCATCATGGGGGTTTCCACTTCCATGAAGCGCTTGTCATTCAGGAACTTGCGAATGCCGGCCACCACCTTGGTGCGGGTCACGAAGGTCTTGCGGGACTCTTCGTTGGCGATCAGGTCCAGGTAACGCTGGCGGCAGCGGGCTTCCTGGTCGGTCAGCCCCTTGTGCTTCTCGGGCAGCGGGCGCAGGGCCTTGGTCAGCAGGCGGATGGTGGAGACGTGTACGGAGAGCTCACCGGCGTTGGTGCGGAACAGGGTGCCCTCGACACCGACGATGTCACCCAGATCCCACTTTTTGAACTGCTCGTTGTAGAAGCCTTCCGGCAGGTCGTCACGGGTCACGTAGATCTGGATCTTGCCAGCCATGTCCTGCAGGGTCGCGAAAGACGCCTTGCCCATGATCCGGCGGGTCATGATGCGACCGGCAATCTTCACCTGTTTACCCAGGGCGACCAGTTCGTCATTGCTCTTGTCGCCGAATTCGGCGTGCAGATCGCCGGAGAGGCTGTCACGACGGAAATCGTTTGGGAAGGGGTTGCCCTGGGCGCGCAAGGCGGCCAGCTTGGAGCGACGCTCAAGCATCTCGTTGTTCAGTTCGAGAGTCTGGTCGACTTCCGGGGTGGTGGTTTGTTCAGACATGGTGATTCCTGCTGCTCTGTTTACAGGCCTGATTTCAGGCTGGCTTCGATAAACTTGTCCAAGTCGCCGTCGAGTACTGATTGGGTATTGCGGGTTTCGACGCCGGTGCGCAGATCCTTGATACGGGAATCATCCAGTACGTAGGAGCGGATCTGGCTGCCCCAGCCGATGTCGGACTTGGTCTCTTCGAGGGCTTGCTTCTCAGCGTTCTGCTTTTGAATTTCCAGCTCGTAGAGCTTGGCCTTCAACTGCTTCATACACTGATCTTTGTTCTTGTGCTGGGAACGGTCGTTCTGGCACTGCACCACCACGCCGGTCGGCACGTGGGTGATACGCACCGCGGACTCGGTCCGGTTGACGTGCTGACCACCCGCACCGGAGGCGCGGTAGACGTCGATGCGAAGATCAGCCGGGTTGATCTCGATCTCGATGTCATCATCGATCTCGGGGTAGACGAACACGGAGCAGAACGAGGTGTGGCGACGGCCGCCGGAATCGAACGGCGACTTGCGTACCAGGCGGTGCACGCCGGTCTCGGTGCGCAGCCAGCCGAAGGCATACTCGCCGGTGAACTTGATGGTGGCGGACTTGATGCCGGCCACGTCGCCTTCGGAGCATTCGATGAGCTCGGGCTTGTAGCCGTGGGCATCACCCCAGCGCAGGTACATGCGCAGCACCATGTTGGCCCAGTCCTGGGCCTCGGTGCCGCCGGAACCGGACTGGATGTCTATGTAGCAGTCGGAACCGTCGTGCTGACCGGAGAACATGCGACGGAACTCGAGATCCACCAGCTTGGCCTCCAGCTCGTCCGCTTCGACAACGGCTTCGTTGAAGGTCTCTTCGTCTTCGCCTTCGACGGCCAGGCTGACCAGCATCTCGACGTCATCGACGCCCTGGGTCAGGGTATCGATGGTGCTGACGACGTTCTCCAGGGAGACTCGCTCCTTGCCCAGCGCCTGTGCGCGCTCGGGTTCGTTCCAGACATCCGGCTGTTCCAGCTCGGCATTGACCTCTTCTAGACGCTCTTTCTTGGCGTCATAGTCAAAGGTACCCCCTAAGCAGCTCGGTCCTCTCAGACAGCTCCTTAAGCTTGTTTAATACAGGATTGACTTCAAACATCGTGAAAACTCTCGGGGTCGATGTGATTTAAAAACGGGATATTCTAGCCAATTGCAGAAGGAATAAACAGGGTTGGCTGGCCTCGCTCTTTTTCCTGCTCCAATTTTCCGCAGCATTTTTAAAATTTCCGCGTAAAATATCGTCACTCACGCCATTCTCCGCTTCAGTTTTGCGCGGATTGGCCGCTAACAACACACAGTGCCACGCACTCCCGATTGATCCTGTTCCCGACCCCCACAAGAAGAAAACACGATGAAAAACCTATCACTCAAGCAGAAGATACTGTTGTCTGTGGTCATCGCCTTGTCACTGGTGATCCTGCTGCTCTCCTGGCAGAGCTACACCAGCCAGAAGTCCATGCTGCTGCAAGGCAGTCAGGAACAGGTGCAGCGCCTTGGCAGCCAGCAGGCCGCCAGCGTCAGCGACTGGCTTGCCGCCCGTCGTGACGTCATCCAGGCCCTTGGCAACAAGGCCGGTGCCGAGCCCCTCAACGCCCTGCAACAGGCCCAGGTGTCCGGCCGTTTCCAGCTCACCTATTTTGGTGAGGGCAGCGGCAAGATGAACGACTCCGACCCCTCCATCAACCGCGACGGTTACGATCCCCGCTCCCGTGGCTGGTATCAGGAAGCCATGGCCAAGGGCGGCATGATCGTCACCAAACCCTACCTCGACGTGGCCTACAACATTCTGGTGGTGACCCTGGCCCAGCCGGCCCAGGGCGGCGTGGTGGGGGGGGATCTCTCCATTGCCTCCCTGGTGGATGACATCACCAAGATGAAGCTGCCGGCGGACGGCTTCGCCATCCTGATGCACAAGGATGGCACCGTCATCGCCTACAAGGATGCGGCCAAGGCGATGAAGCCGGCCAGCGAGATCGACAACGATCTGACCAATGCCCTGATCGATCAGAGCAAGGCGAGCAACAGCCTGGTGCCTGCTTTCTTCGACAGCGAGGGGCGTGACAAGCTGCTGTGGGCGACGGACATTCCGGACACCGACTGGGAGCTGGTGCTGGTACTGGACAAGAGCACCCTGGAGGCGCCGCTCTCCTCCCTGCTGATGACCCAGCTCGGCCTGGCCCTGCTGGTGCTGGTGGGCAGCATTCTCGCCATCTCCTGGCTGGTCAGCCTGCTGCTCGGCCCCCTCACCAAGGTGTCCCAGGCCCTGGCCCGCATCGCCGACGGTAACGGTGATCTGACCCAGCGCATCAAGATCGACGCCAATGACGAAGTGGGACAGCTCGCCGGCAGCTTCAACCGCTTCGTGGGCAGCCAGCATCAGCTCATCGCCAACATCCGTCAGCTTGCCAACGAGCTGAACGCCGATGCCGAACGCAGTCTGGTGACCAACCAGGCCGCGGTGGAAGAGCTGCAGCGCCAGCAACAGGAGGTGACCATGGTCGCCACCGCCGTCACCGAGATGGCGAGTGCCACCATGGAGATCGCGGGTAACGCCGAGAACACCGCTGCCGCCGCCCAGCAATCCGCCCAGAGCAGTGAACAGGGCAAGATCCTGGTGAACCAGACTCGTCAGTCCATCAACAACCTGGCCGAGGAAGTGGGGCAGGCGACCGGCGTCATCGGTGAGCTGAGCCGTCACGCTCAGGCCATCTCCGGCATCCTCTCCACCATCCAGGGCATCGCCGAGCAGACCAACCTGCTGGCGCTGAATGCGGCCATCGAAGCGGCCCGTGCCGGCGAACAGGGTCGCGGTTTCGCCGTGGTGGCGGACGAGGTGCGGGTGCTGTCGCGCCGTACCCAGGATTCCACTCAGGAGATCCAGTCCACCATCGAAACCCTGCAACAGACCACGGCCCGCGCGGTGAGCCTGATGCAGACCAGCCAGGGGCTGGCGGACAACAGCGTGAAGGATGCCGACGCTGCCGCTGCGGCCCTGGAGGAGATCACCCAGGCCGTCAGCCTCATCTCCGACATGGCGGGCCAGATCGCCACCGCCGCCGAGGAGCAGACCCAGGTGACCGGTGAAATCACCCAGAACACCACCGCCATCAAGGATGTGAGCGACGAGATCACCGCTTCCGCCATGCGCGACCTGGATCAGGCGCACAACCTCAAGGGGCGTGCCACCAACCTGAACCAGCAGGTGTCGACCTTTATTTTGTAAGGAAGGTCAGGCCGCAATTTGAACCAGCTGGTGTTGGCCTTCATTCTGTAAGGAAGGTCAGGCCGCAGTTCTACCGTGGCGTCAGTAAAAAGCCCCGCACCTTGGTGCGGGGCTTTTTGTTGCCTGCAGTCGGCCCCTTGGTGAGGGTCGGGGCAGCGTCCAGGGGCCAGCAAGCAAAGAGCCCACCGCAAGGTGGGCTCTGTCATACGGGGCCTGCGCCCGGGATCACAGGAAGGGCAGGGCCAGGAACAGCTTGATCACCACGGCGTTGATGATGTCGATGAAGAAGGCTCCGACCATGGGCACCACCAGGAAAGCCAGGTGGGAGGGGCCGAAGCGCTGGGTAATGGCCTGCATGTTGGCAATGGCCGTGGGGGTGGCGCCGAGGCCGAAGCCGCAGTGACCCGCCGCCAGCACGGCTGCATCATAGTTGCGCCCCATGACCCGGAAGGTGACGAAGATGGCGTAGAGCGCCATGGCCACCGTCTGAACGGCCAGCAGGATGAAGATGGGCAGGGCCAGGCTTGCCAGCTCCCACAACCTGAGGCTCATCAGCGCCATGGCGAGGAAGAGCGACAGACTGACGTTGCCGAGCAGGGAGACCTCGCGGTCGCTCACTTCGTGCCAGTTGAGCAGGGTGAGCAGGTTGCGCAGCAGCACGCCGACAAACAGCACGCAGACGAAGATCGGCAACTCGAAGACGCCGCCCTTGAGATAGAGGGCCAGCATTTCGCCCCCTTTCAGGCTGATGGCGATGAGTGCCAGGGTCTCGATCAGGCTGAAGGTGGTGAGCGGGCGCTCCATGTCCGGCATTTCGAAGCCCTGGGGGGCGCCGTCACGGTTGTGCTCCTCACCGGGCACCTGCACCTTCTTCACCAGATAACGGGCCACCGGGCCGCCGATGAGGCCTCCCAGCACCAGGCCGAAGGTGGCACAGGCAATCGCCAGCTCGGCGGCGGATTGCACGCCGTACTTCTCGGTGAAGATGGAGCCCCAGGCCGCCCCGGTGCCGTGGCCGCCGGAGAGGGTGATGGAGCCGGCCAGCAGCCCCATGTGGGGATCCAGCCCCAGCAGGGTGGCCAGACCCACCCCCAGGCTGTTCTGCACCAGCAGCAGGCCGGTGACCACCAGCAGGAAGGTGGCCACCGCCTTGCCGCCGCGCTTGAGGCTGCCCAGATCGGCGGAGAGGCCGATGGAGGCAAAGAAGGTCAGCATCAGGGCCGTCTGCAGGCTGGTATCAAATTGCAGTTCGATCTGCAGGGTGGAGCGCAGCACCAGCAGCACCAGGGCAACCACCAGGCCACCGGCCACGGGTTTGGGGATGTTGAAAGTGCGCAGGGGTCCTATCTTGTTGACCAGCAGGCGGCCAAGCAGCAGCACCAGGGTCGCGGCGACCAGGGTGGCGTAGGCATCAAGTTGTAGCATTCAGTGCTCCCATGTTGATCGGCTGTGTCTTTGGCGAGAAAGACTCACGGATCCAGCCGGGATGAAACAGAGTGGCGAACGCGCCAGTGACAGAGGGGCCGCAGCCCCGTCCCTCTGCAAAAGAGGGGGTCGACACGAGCCCGTGTTCGTCGGGCGTCCAGATGAGATTTGTGAAAAATCCGCCGGATACTAGCAAAAAACACCAAGTACATCCACATATGTCACATTAATGATTAAAACGTGGTGTTAACATGGCATTTAAAACTACCTCGCCGAGTGTGCTCCGGATCGCAACAATGCTGCTGCGGCTGTCATTTGCAGCGGCACTCTTTATAATTCGCCCGGTTCCGCCCCCACGGGAGGACACAGACCCTCAAGAGGTCTGCTGATGACCGATATTGAGCCCGCCCGCACCATCTGAAGGACGGGGGCTGTATCGGTTGAGCCCTGTTTGATTTGCCGGTTTCCAGTCCAGAGAGAGGAGAGGGTGTGAAGAAGTCCATCTACATTGCCTACACAGGCGGCACCATAGGGATGCAGCGTTCCGACCACGGTTATGTACCGATGGCGGGCTTCATGGAGGACTGTCTGGCACGGATGCCCGAGTTCCATCGACCGGAAATGCCCGATTACCATATCCACGAATATGCCCCCCTCATCGACTCTTCCGACATGACGCCGGCAGACTGGCAGCGCATCGCCGAGGATATCAAGGGCAACTACGACAAGTACGACGGTTTCGTCATTCTGCACGGCACCGACACCATGTCGTTCACCGCGTCTGCGCTCTCCTTCATGCTCGAAGATCTGCACAAGCCGGTCATCATCACCGGCTCCCAGATCCCCCTGGCCGAACTGCGCTCGGACGGTCAGCAGAACCTGCTCAACGCCCTCTATATCGCGGCCAACTACCCGATCCACGAGGTGACGCTCTTCTTCAACAACCAGCTCTATCGCGGCAACCGCAGCAAGAAGGTGCATGCCGACGGCTTCCACGCCTTCGACTCGCCCAACTACCCGCCCCTGCTCAATGCCGGTATCGCCATCTCCCTGGAGGCAGGTGAGCTGGGAGTGCCGTGCGATCGCCCCCTGGTGCTGCACGACATCACCCCCCAGCCCATCGGGGTGGTGACCCTCTACCCGGGGATATCGGCGGAGGTGATAGCGAACATCCTGCAACAGCCGGTGCGTGCGCTGATCCTGCTCTCCTTCGGGGTGGGCAATGCGCCCCAGAACCCGGCCATGCTGGCGCTGCTCTCCGAGGCATCTGCCCGGGGCGTCATCATCGTCAACCTGAGCCAGTGCCTGCACGGCAAGGTCAACATGGGGGGCTATGCCACCGGCAACGCCCTCTCCCGTGCGGGAGTCATCTCGGGCTTTGACATGACCGCCGAGGCGGCGCTCACCAAGCTGCACTTCCTGCTGAGCCAGGATCTGCCGGCGCCGCGCATCCGCGAGCTGATGCAGCAGTCTCTGCGCGGGGAGCTGACCCCCTGACTTCCCTCTCACCCTAACCCTCTCCCAGCGGGAGAGGGGATAGATCGAGATGGCGAGGTTTACCATGAAGATCGCCGGCAGGTGGCCCGCTGACTGCTCGCAGGTGCGTGCCAGCTCCCTTCTCCCTTGGTGGGAGAAGGGCCGGGGATGAGGGGGATGAGTCATCCTGCATAGAGAGGAAAAAAGAGGGGAGCCATTATGGCTCCCCTCTTTCGTTTCGTTACCGCGATAGGTGACGTGCGGCCTGCCTCAGTGGCTAAGGTCGACCCGCACTATCTCTTCCTCATCGCGATACTGGCGCTTGAGCTCGCTCTTGCTCTTCATCACGATCTCGCCGTCACGGCCGATGTTCATGTGCTCGGGGTTCTCAAGGTGCATCGCCTGCCAGGCCATCACGGCCTGAAGGGAAGTGGCCTTCTGCTCCTCGGTCAGGGGCTTGCCATCCGGCCATTTGCCGAGCTCGACCGCAGTCTTGAGCCGCTCGTACACCTCTTTGGGCATCTGCGCTATCGCTTGTTGAAACGTCACTTGCTGAGACGACATCCGGCCTCTCCTTGAAAATTGAGCCATGAACACGGGTTCAGGCGGGCAGATCCTGTCGGACTATACCGGTAGATCCTGGCGGACTATACCGGTAGATCCTGGCGGACTACGCCAGCCATCTGCTCCATCACCCGTACTACCTGACAACTGTACCCGAACTCGTTGTCATACCACACGTAGAGCACGCAGTGATCCCCCTCGGCGATGGTGGCCTGGGAGTCGACAATGCCCGCAAAACGGGAGCCCACCATGTCGGAGGAGACCAGCTCGGTGCTGGCACTGAAGTCGATCTGGCGATGCAGGGCCGAGCTCAGTGCCATCTGCTGCAGATAGGCGTTGAGGCTCTCCCGATCGGTGGTCTGTTCCAGCGACAGGTTGATGATGGCCAGGGACACGTTGGGTGTGGGCACCCGGATGGCGTTGCCGGTCAACTTGCCCTTGAGCTCCGGCAGCGCCTTGGCCACCGCCTTGGCGGCGCCGGTGCTGGTCATCACCATGTTGAGGGCTGCGCTGCGACCGCGGCGCTCGCCCTTGTGATAGTTGTCGATGAGGTTCTGATCGTTGGTGTAGGAGTGGACCGTCTCCACGTGGCCGTGGCGGATGCCGTACTTGTCCTGCATCACCTTGAGCACCGGGGTGATGGCGTTGGTGGTGCAAGAGGCGGCGGAGACTATCTTGTCATCCGGACCTATCACCTCGTGGTTGACCCCGAACACCACGTTCTTCATCTCCCCCTTGCCGGGGGCGGTCAGCAGTACCCGGGCGGCGCCGCGGGCCTTGAGGTGCTCGGACAGGCCCGCCTCGTCACGCCAGACGCCGGTGTTGTCAACGATCAGCGCATTGTCGATGCCGTAGGCGGTGTAGTCGATGTCGGCCGGGCTGTTGGCGTAGATCACCTGGATGAAGGTGCCATTGGCGATGATGGCGCTGCGTTCCACATCCACCTCGATGGAGCCGTTGAAGGGGCCGTGCACCGAATCGCGGCGCAGCAGGCTGGCACGCTTCTCCAGATCCCCGTCGCGACCGCCGCGCACCACGATGGCGCGCAGGCGCAGGGAGTTGGCGGCGCCGGTGCGCTCGATGAGCAGACGGGCCAGCAGGCGGCCGATGCGACCGAAGCCGTAGAGCACCACGTCGGTCGGGGCGGGCACGGCACTGCGGTTCAGGGCCGGTGCCAGCTTGGCGCGCAGATAGTCCTCGATGCCGGCTTCATCCTGGTGATCCTGCCAGTAGCCCACGGCCAGTTTGCCGAGATCGACTTCGGCGGCGGTCGGGTTCAGGGCCAGGATGGCTTGCAGCAGGGGAAAGCTCTGTTGGATAGGGAGGGGGGCTCCCTGGTGGCGGCGAACGACCCGGTGGGCCTTGAGGATATCGATGGTGGAGGCGTTTTGCAGGGGGCGTCCGTAGAGGGTGATCTCTATCCCTTGCTGTCGGTAGAGGCGACCTATCAAGGGTTGCATGGCTTCGGCGAGCTCCTGGCTCTCCTGCCACGCCTGCAAGTAGTGCTCGTGGGTCATTAACCAGATCCTTTTATTTCACGTTGTTGAAGCAAGTTGCCTGGGCAAATTGAAATTCGTCGAAGGCAGATCAGTGTAGGGCTGATGGTTTCGTTATATTATTCTGCAATCGCGGCCTTATACGGCGCGCGCATTGTAATGGATATGTAGCCTGTTTGCTAGTTGGCGGTGGCCGGTGCGGGTTGCGATTGTTATCAACCAGATGTGAACCATGACCCTATTCTCACAGCGTCCGTTACTGCTTTCCCTCGCTTGTTGCCTGACGTTGACGGCCTGCGACGACGACAGGATCCACAACATTTGCTCCCAATATCCCGCCCTGTGCGCGGACCTGGTGGACGATGGCTGGTGTCGCTATGAGCGCAGCGACGTCATTCGCGGTCGTTACTATCTCCAGGAAGAGGGGACGGACAGGCGCAAGTACGATCTGATGCGCGGCCTGGAGCGTTATCTGCAATGCGCCGAGCACTCCACCAACATCGAGTACAAGCGGGCCAGGGAGCAGAAGAGCCCCAGAGTGGAAGGGATGCTGGCCGCCGGCCGTCAACTGGAGCAACTGGATGCACAGACCCGGGGCTCCCGGGATCCCTACCTGCTGCTCTGGCACTGGACCAACAACACCAGCCCCGAGGCCCGCGCCAGCTTCCTCGCGCAGGAGGGGACGCCGAGCCTCGAGGAGCCCGAGCTGCAACTGGCGCTCGGCGGCATCTATGCCAAGAGCGAGCCCGAGAAGGCCATCAGGCTGATGCACCATGCGCTCTCCCTCTATCGGGAGGGGGACAAGGTCAACAGCCGGATCCTCACCGCCCTCAGCACCCTCTACATGGGGCAGAAGCGATTTGATCAGGCCTATCTGTGGGGCAAGGTGAGCGAGTCATTCCAGGAGAGCCCCGAGGTCTCCGCCACCCGGCTCGGCATTTACCATGCCATCGGCAAGGAGGAGCAGGAGACGCTGGACGACCAGGCGGCCACCATCGTCGATGCACTCAGGCAGGGGAGCTACCGCACACCATGAATCCGACCCTGTCAGAAGCCCGGGAATGGGCCCATCCCTTCGATATCCGTCTCGTGCACGGCCAGATCCGCGGCGAGGACAGGGTGCTTGAACGGGCCACGGTGAGGGCCGTGGTGATGCGTGGTGATCGACTGCTGCTGGTGCACTCCAGCGTCAACGGGGATCTCATGTTCCCCGGGGGCGGCATCGAGCACGGGGAGGCGCACGATGCGGCCCTGGCCCGGGAGCTGCGGGAAGAGTGTGGCGCCGAGCTGGTGGCCGTGGGCCCCCTGCTGGGAGAGACCCGGGAGTATCGTGCCGCGCGCGAGCCGGATTACGATGCCTACTGCATCCGATCGTCCTATTACCTCTGCCGGGTCGGGGAGGACTGGAGTGCGCCGCGCCCCCAGCCCTACGAGATCCGCCTCGGCTTCACGCCGGGCTGGTTCCCCCTGGCCGAGGCCCTGCAGACCAACAAGACCCAGCTGGCGGGTCCCTGTCCCCAGTGGACGGCGCGAGAGACCCGGGTGCTGGCTGAGTTGCACCGCTGGCAAGCGTCCGGCTTGCTGACCTGACAAGGCCGCTTGCCCCATAAAAAAACCGCCTGTCGGCGGTTTTTTTATGGCTGTCTCCGACGTCAGGGGAGACAGACCGGGCAGAAGGCGTAGGTGCCCTGGGGATCGTTGAAGCGGGTCAGCGGGTCCAGAGTGCGGTTCATCTCCAGCAGCGCCTTGCCAAGCCCGGCGGGCAGCCAGCTTTGCAGGTGCGGGGCCAGCGCCTGGGCGCTGCTGTCAAACAGCTCGCGCAGGAACTTGTCCCTGGCCGACTCTTCCGGTGCGATGGGGGTGACCTGCCAACTTTTGAGGTTGGCGAGATCGGCGGCCGCCTTGAGGGCGTCATCCAGATTGCCGAACTCGTCCACCAGCCCCAGTGCCTTGGCATCCTGCCCGGTCCAGACCCGGCCTTCGGCGGCTTTTTCCGCCTCTTCCGGGCTAAGGCCCCGGCCCTTGCCCACCAGGCCGACAAAGCGCTGATAGGTGTCTTCCACGCTCAGTTGAATGGCTTCACCCACGTGATCCGGCAGGGCACGGGTCAGCCCGACCCCCACGAAGTCGGTGGTGCCGACGCCGTCGGTGTGTACCCCGTACTGGGAGAGCGCCTTGTCGATGGTGGCGAACATGCCGAACACCCCGATGGAGCCGGTGAGGGTGGTGGGGGAGGCGAAGATCTTGTCCGCATCGGCGGAGATCCAGTAGCCACCGGAGGCGGCGTAGCTGCCCATGGAGATGACCACCGGCTTGCCCGCCTGTTTCAGGGCCAGCAATTCGGCGCGGATCTGCTCGGCGGCGAAGGCGCTGCCGCCGGGGCTGTCCACTCGCAGCACCACGGCTTTCACCTGATCGTCACGGCGGGCTTCGGCCAGCAGATCGGCAAGGCTGTCGCCGCCGATGGTGCCGGCAGGCTGGACGCCATCCATGATGGCGCCGCTGGCGGTGATGAGGCCTACCTCATCCTTGCCGCTCTGGGGGTACTGCTCCGGGATGGCGGCCAGATACTCTTTCAGGCCCACGCCCTTCCAGCCGTGATCATCGGCCTCGCCCACTTCCTTGATCACCGCCTGGGTCATCTCGTCGCGGGTGGCGAGCTGATCCACCAGACCGTTGTCGAGGGCGTAGCTGGCCGCATTGCCACCGGCCTTGCGCAGCAGTTCGAGTAAGTGATCCTTGTTCGGTGCCACGGCATCCGGTTCGATCTCCCGCTGCTCCGCCACGTCGGCCACATAGGATTGCCACAGCTGATCCAGCCAGCGCTGGTTCGCCTCCTTGCTCTCGGGGGACATCTCGTCCCGGGTGTAGGGCTCGACGAAGGACTTGTAGGTGCCGACCTTGAAGACGTGCGGGGTGATATTGAGCTTCTCCAGTGCCGACTTGAAGTAGGTCTGGTAGACACCCAGCCCCTCGATCAGCACGGCACCACTCTGGTTGAGCAGCACGTGGTCGGCGTGGGCGGCGAGCAGATAGGCCCCCTGGCTGTAGTAGTCCGCCATGGCGATGACCGGCTTGCCGCTCTCCTTGAAGGCGTCGATGGCGGCCGTCACCTCCTGCAGTTTGGAGAGGCTGGCCCCTTGCAGACCCTGGGGCTTGATCACCAGCGCCTTGATGCGATCGTCATTCCCCGCGCTCTTGATGGCCCACAGCAGATCGGAGAGGACGATTTCGCTTGGCTGCTCGTCCCCCTTGTCCATCTGCCTGAGCAGTTGCACCGTGGGATCGGTCTGGGTGCGCTGTTCTACCAGCACACCGGAGAGATTGAGGGTGAGCGCCCCCTCGATGGGGGTGCTTGGGGTCTCGCTCTGGCTGACGCTGAAGACAATGACCAGCACGACGAGAAGAAACAGCAGGTTGACCAGCATCAAGCGGGTAAAGTTGAGCAGGCGCCAGAGGCTGCGAAAGAGCCATCCCAGACCTTTGAAAATAGACATAGCTGCGTTGTCGCCCTGTTAATGGGTTGAGAGCAGCCATTATTAACCAGTTGCGCAGCCAATTGCCATTTCCCCTTGAGTCGACTGCCTCCCCGCCACTTCGGAACACGGCTGTTCGCTGAAAAAATGTCCAAACATTTGTTTGAAAAAGAGTTTTCGATTCTTTACTCTAGCTCCAGTTTGATAACAAAAAATTAACTGAAAGGCCCGATGAGCCGGCCCCACCTCCACCCACCCCTTCTTTTTACTGCCCGTCACCCGAGGCAGCCAGGAAGGCTGGAGCATGACCCCGTGCACATCGACCTCGACAAGGAGTGCATCATGAGCCGTTATCCCACGCTGCTGACCCCCCTCGATCTGGGTTTTACCCAGTTGCGCAACCGCGTACTGATGGGGTCCATGCACACCGGCCTCGAGGAGGAAAAGGGGGGCTTTGACAAGCTGGCCGCCTTCTATGCTGAGCGGGCCCGTGGCGGGGTCGGTCTCATCGTGACCGGCGGTATCGCCCCCAATTTGCGGGGGCGGCTGGTGCCCCACGGCTCCCAGCTGAGCTTTCCCTGGCAGGTAGCCAAACACCGCAAGGTGACCGAGGCAGTGCACCAGGAAGGGGGCAAGATAGCGCTGCAGATCCTTCATGCGGGCCGCTACGCCTACCATCCGTTCAGCCTGGCGCCGAGCGCCCTCAAGGCTCCCATCTCCCCGTTCAAGCCGCGGGCCATGAGCGAGCGGCAGATCCGCGGCACCATCCGCGACTTCGCCGCCACTGCGGCGCTGGCCAAGGCGGCCGGTTATGACGGGGTCGAAGTGATGGGGTCGGAAGGCTATCTCATCAACCAGTTCATCTGCGAACGCACCAACAAGCGCACCGATGGCTGGGGCGGCAGCAGCGAAAACCGCATGCGCTTCCCGGTGGAGATTGTCCGCGCCATCCGTGAGCGGGTGGGCACGGATTTCATCATCATCTTCCGCCTCTCCATGCTGGATCTGGTGGAGCAGGGCTCCTCCCTTGAGGAAGTGATCGCACTTGGCCGGGCACTGGAGCAGGTGGGGGTCACCCTCATCAACACCGGTATCGGCTGGCACGAGGCGCGCATTCCCACCATCGCCACCAGCGTGCCGCGCGGTGCCTTCAGCTGGGTGACCGCCGAGCTGAAAAAGCACCTCAAGGTGCCCCTCATCACCACCAACCGCATCAACACCCCCGAGGTGGCGGAGCGCATCCTGGCGGGCGGCGAAGCGGACATGGTCTCCATGGCGCGCCCCTTCCTGGCGGACCCCGAATTCGTCATCAAGGCGGCTGAAGACAGGGCGGACGAGATCAACACCTGCATCGCCTGCAACCAGGCCTGCCTCGACCACGTGTTCAAGCAAAAGCGTGCCTCCTGCCTGGTCAATCCCCGCGCCTGCTTTGAGACCGAGTTGACGTTTGGCCGGGTGCCCCAGCCCAAGAAGCTGGCGGTGGTGGGGGCGGGTCCTGCGGGGCTGGCGTTTGCCTGCTACGCCGCCGAGCGGGGCCATCAGGTAAGCCTGTTCGATCAGGCGAGCGAAATCGGCGGCCAGTTCAACTCTGCCAAGCAGATCCCGGGCAAGGAGGAGTTTCACGAGACCCTGCGCTACTTTGCCAAACGGCTGGAGAAGTGCGGCGTCGAGCTCTATCTGGGCCAGCGCCAGAGTGCCGAGAGCCTCTTGGGCGGCGGTTTTGACGAGGTGATCCTCGCCACCGGCATCCGCCCGCGCACCCCCAATATCCCGGGTATCGAGCACCCCAAGGTGTTGAGCTATCTGGATGTGCTGCGGGATCACAAGCCGGTGGGCGAGAAGGTGGCGGTCATCGGCGCCGGCGGCATCGGCTTCGATGTGGCCGAATACCTGGTGGAAAAGAGAGGATCGCCGGATGCTGAAAGCCATCGCGATCACTGGCTCAAGGAGTGGGGTATCGACAAGCAACTGGGTGAGCGCGGCGGCTTGACTACCCCCGAAATCGATGCCCCCGAGCGCCAGATCTGGTTGCTCCAGCGCAAGGAGAGCAAGGTGGGCGACGGCCTTGGCAAGACCACCGGTTGGATCCATCGCACCGTCCTCAAGAATCGCAAGGTGCAGATGCTCTCCGGCGTCCAGTACCTGCGTATCGACGATGCCGGGCTTCACATCCAGGTGGGCGACCAACAGCAGTGCCTGCCGGTGGATCAGGTGATCATCTGTGCCGGACAGGAACCCCTCAAGGAGTTGCAGGCTGGTCTGCAGGCTGCTGGCAAGCCGGTGCACATCATCGGCGGGGCCGACGTGGCCGCCGAGCTGGATGCCAAACGCGCCATCCGGCAAGGGGCGGAGCTGGCTGCCGTCATCTAGCCTCCCGACCCTTTCGTATCCTGACAAACCCCTGAACCCCAGGGGTTTTCTTCATCCAGTGCTGTGCTAAGGTAGCGCCATCATCGCCTTTGACAAGGAACTGCCCCATGGATGCCCTCCATCTGTTACTCAATCGCCACTCCTGTGGTCGTCTGGCCGAGCCTGCCCCGAGTGGCGAAGTGCTCGACAATATCCTCAAGGCCGGGCTGCGGGCGCCGGATCACGGCACTCTGACCCCCTGGCAGTTCATCCTGTTTGAAGGGGAGGGGCGTGAGCGCCTGGGGACATTGCTGGCCGATGCCGCCCATGCCCGTGGCGAGGATGCGGACAGTGTCGAGAAGTGCCGCGCCGCGCCACTGCGTGCTCCCCTGGTGATCGCGGTGGCGACCCGTTATCAGGCGCACCCCAAGGTACCGAAACTGGAGCAGGAGCTCTCTGCCGGTTGCGCCCTGATGGCGATGCAGATGGCGGCCCAGGCCCAGGGCTTCAACGGCATCTGGCGTTCCGGCTGGTTCATCTTCGACGAGCAGATCCATGGTGCACTGGGGCTGGCACCGGAGGATCAACTGGTGGGCTTCCTCTACCTTGGCACCCCCATGCTGGAGGCCCGCAAGCTGCGCGAGTTGCCCATCCAGGACTTCGTGCGCAGCTTCTGAAGCACAGAATGCCAAAAGCCCTGATTATTCAGGGCTTTTTTGTTTTCTGACAAAGCCGTCAGGCTGTACTGATAAATGCGCACTTGCCAAGAGGGGAGAAGGGGGTTGGCCGGACATTTTTTGAATTGTGAGAGATTCTTCTCACTCCTGGTTTATTACGCTATGTAAAACGTTTGCGCCACGTTATTATCCCACTGCCAGTTTAGAAGGTGACCCCTTCTAATTTTCTGCGATGAGAGTCGCAATTCCGTAGCACCTTTTTAGAGCCCAACGTCTTGATGACATTGGGCTTCATTTTTTGTAGGGCTGGCACGTCAGCGTTCTTTCTCCTTTGCCTCTTCTCTACCTCACCCGGCCTCTTTGTGGCGATCTTTTGCACAGTCATTGGTGTGGCCTCGATTGGAATCAGGATCAGGGTCAAATATCCTGCATTTGCAGGTGAAATCCGGCCCGGGATCCGCCAGCATCGGAAGAGACAAGAGAGTCAGAGGCTTCCCTTTGACATCGACTGTCCGCACCTTTGCCATCCGGAGGCCATATGTGGTTCAACCGCAAGCTTGAAAAAGAGAATCAACAGCTCAGGGAGGCGATGCTTCTCAAAGAGCAGCAGCACCAGAGCGAGCTGGCCGAATTGCGTGCCACCATCGGTGAATACGAGCACATGCAGCGCACTAGCCGGGAACGTGGCGATCTCTTCAATCAGGTGATCTCCTGCCAGAACCAGGGAGGTGAGATGCTGCAGAGCGTGCGGGAAGCGCTGGCTGGCAGTGCCGAGCACCTGATGGCGGAAAAGGGAGCACTCTGCGAGCTGGATCAGCTCTTTGCCCAGACCCGGGGCGCCATCACCCGTCTCTCCGATCGCGCCCATGCCATCACGGATGAGGCGGCTCGCAGCCTCGCAGCCGTCCATCAGCTCGATGCCAGTACATCCGCCATCAACCAGTTCGTGACCGCCATCCAGGGCATTTCGGATCAGACCAACCTGCTGGCACTCAATGCGGCCATCGAGGCGGCCAGGGCCGGTGAAGCTGGTCGAGGATTCGCCGTGGTCGCCGATGAGGTGCGTCAGCTGGCGAGCAAGGCTCATGAAGCCAGCAGCCAGATCGAGGTGCTGGTCAGACAGATAGTGGCCCAGGCGCAGGAGATCAAGTCCATCATCGATGACAACCAGGCCAGTGCCGCCGAGGTGGCGACCTCCTCCTCCCAGATCGATGTGGTGGTGACCCAGGTGCTGGCACAATCAGGCCGGATGCAGCAGGTGATCCACAGTGCGGCCTCCACCTCCTTCCTCAATACCACCAAGCTGGATCACGCCGTCTGGAAGAACACCATCTATCGGCTCATCGATCAGCAGCATTTTCACGAGCCGGTGAGCGACCACGCTCAGTGCAGGCTGGGTAAATGGTATTTCGAGGGGCAGGGCGCAGAGCTCTTCGCCCACAAGCCGGGCTTTCGTGAACTGGACGGGCCCCACAAGCGGGTCCACGAGAGCGGCAAGGCCGCCCTGCACGCGCGCGAGCAGGGGGATATCAAAGGGATGGTCGAGCAGCTCAAGACCATGGAAAACGCCAGCATGCAGGTGGTGCACTGTATCGACCGCTTGCTGGAAAGCGCCTGAGCGAGCTTCGGGCCTTCCGCTCAACCTTTGACTGGCAGCAGCCGTGCCGGGTTGCCTGCCACCCTGGCACCGGCCGGTACATCTCTGGTCACGACCGAGCCCGCACCCACGACGGCTTCCCGCCCTATGGTGACGCCGGGCAGCAGAATGGCGCCGCCGCCAATCCAGACCCTGTCTTCGATGGTGACCGGCAGCGCCGTCTCAACCCCCTGAATACGCTCATCGGCGTCCAGCGCATGGGCGGCGGTGTAGATCTGCACGTTCGGCCCAATCATTACCTCGGCGCCGATGCGAATGGGGGCATTGTCCAGCAGGGTGGCCCCCATGTTGATGTAGCTGCCCTTGCCAAGGTGGATGTGGCGGCCATAGGTGCAGTAGAAGGGTGGGCAGATGAAGGCACCCTGTGCCAGCTCGCCGACGATCTGCAGCAGCAGCGCCAGCTGTTCATCCTCCTCGTCGCTACGATTGAAGCGGCGGTACAGGCGGGCCGTCTCCCGGCGCAACAGCTCCAGCTCTGGCGCTATGCAGTTGTAAGGCTGGCTGGCGATCATCTTCTCGTATTCGGTCATGGCTGGGCCTCGATGGGGTGGAGGAAGAGAGGATAAGCCATCGGGAGGCGGAGAAGCGTGAGGCTCTCCCCAGAGTGGGCAGAAGGAGAACGGCGTCCGGAAACGACAAGGGCACCCTGGGGTGCCCTTGTCGTTCAGCGACCTAAGTGTTGCCGCTGTGGCCTGTTGCTTGTCAGCCGGGTGTGCGGCCGATGGGTTGGCAACTGCCGTGGCTTGTTGTTTATCAGCCGAGTTTGCGGCCGATGGGTTGGCAGCCACCGTGGCTTGTTGCTTATCAGCCGAGTGTGCGGCCGATGGGTTGGCAACTGCCGTGGCTTGTTGCTTATCAGCCGAGTTTACGGCCGATGGGTTGGCAGCCACCGTGGCTTGTTGTTTATCAGCCGAGTGTGCGGCCGATGGGTTGGCAACTGCCGTGGCTTGTTGTTTATCAGCCGAGTTTGCGGCCGGAGAGGCGGCACCACTCTTCTTTCACCGCAGTCGGGTCCATCTCGAACCACTGGCCGTAGATGGTTTCCAGCTCCGGGGCCTGACTTTCCAGCACGCCGGAGAGAGCCATCAGGCTGCCCGCTTTGCCGTGGCCGGCGATAAGCGGCGCCAGCTCCCGCAGCGGGCCGGCCAGGATGTTGGCCACCACCACGTCCGCTTCGACGTCTTGCGGCTGATCCGCTGGCAGGTAGAGTTCAATCTGGTCGGCGACGCCGTTGCGCGCGGCGTTGTCGCGGCTGGCCTGAATCGCCTGCGGGTCGATGTCGATACCGATAACGCGGGCGGCACCCAGTTTCAGGGCGGCGATGCCGAGGATGCCGGAGCCGCAGCCAAAGTCCACCACGGTTTTACCGGCCAGGTCCAGCCCGTCCAGCCACTGCAGGCAGAGTGCCGTGGTGGGGTGGGTACCGGTACCGAAGGCCAGACCCGGATCCAACATGACGTTGACCGCATCGGGGTTCGGCACGTCGCGCCAGCTCGGGCAGATCCAGAGCCGCTCGCCAAACTGCATGGGGTGGAAGTGATCCATCCATTCGCGCACCCAGTCCTTGTCTTCCAGTTGCTCGACCTTGTAGCCCACGTCTTCACCGAAGATCTGCTGGAAGAAGGCGATGGTGGGAGCCGGATCGGTTTCGGCGTCGAACAGCCCCATCACTTCGGTCTCGCCCCAGAGCGGGGTTTCACCGGGCATGGGCTCATAGACGGGCACATCCTTGGCATCCATAAAGGTCACCGCCTGGGCCCCACGCCCCAGCAGCATGTTGCTCACCTTGTCTGCGGTCTTGGCAGTGGCGTTGATTCGAATTTGTATCCAGGGCATGGCGTCGGCTCTTCATAAATGTGAAACCGCGGGATTCTATCATCATGGGCCCGTGCTGTCGTGGTTTGACCATGGCCTCATGGGGAAGGGAGGTAACTCTGCCAAGTTGGCACGGTTAATGTATTCCTTCATGGGTGACGGGAAGCAACTTGTTCCCGCTGAATGCTTTGCTCTATGAAGTTCCGTCATCTTTTTTCAGCCACCTTCGGGTGGCTTTTTTTATGCCGGTGCGCTGAAAAGCGGTTAATTGGGAGGGAAAAGCAGAGATTGGCACGCTATCTGCAAAGTTACAGATGTCCTGCATAAGGATATGTGTGTGATTGTTACCCCAACGTTCAGGTTTTTAGGGCCATCCCGACGGGATGGCCTCTTTTTTATGGTTTTTTCGGGGGAGATGCCCCGTCAGGGACAAAGGTCACCTGCGGGGCTGTGCACTCTTGGGGCTTGTCACTGGTGATTTCACCCCATGATGGTGCATTTATTTACCTACAAGGGAATAGGCTGGACGGTAAGGCCCGCTTGGGCTGTGCCTCAGCGATGGAAGCCGCTCATGTCGATCACCAGCTTGCCCACCATGCGACCCGCTTCCAGCTCGGCATGAGCCCGGGCCAGGGTGAGGGGGGTCAGTTCGGGCACCACCTTGCTGAGGGTGGTCTTGAGCACCCCTTCATCGATCAGGGCCGCGACCCGGCCGAGCAGGTTGTGCTGCTCGATCATGTCCGGGGTCTGGAACAGGGAGCGGGTAAACATGAACTCCTGGCTGAAGGTGACGCTCTTGGGCTTGAGCAGACCCAGATCCCAGGGTTCACTGGACTCGGCGATGGTGCAGATATGACCAAACGGACGGATGAGGCTGGCCATGGTGTTCCAGTGCTGCTCGGTGGCGTTGGTGCAGAAGATGGCATCCACCTCGCTGATGCCGAGCGCCTTGAGCTCCGCCTGCAGATGGTGATGGCTCACCACCTGGTGGGCCCCCATGTCCAGGCACCACTCCCGTGTTTCGGGGCGCGATGCGGTGGCGATCACCTCCATGCCGGTAAGCTGGCGGGCGAGCTGGATGGCGATGGAACCGACTCCGCCGGCGCCCCCGATGATCAGCAGTCGCCCGGTGCTTTCGCGGGTGAGGCTCATGCGCTCGAACAGGGTTTCCCAGGCGGTGATGGCGGTGAGCGGCAGGGCGGCGGCTTCCAGATCGGTCAGGGTGACTGGGGCGATGGCGGCAATGCGCTCGTCCACCAGTTGCAGGGCGCTGTTGCTGCCCGGGCGGCTGATGTCGCCGGCATACCAGACCCTGTCACCGGCCTTGAACAGGGTGACGTCGCTACCGACGGCGATCACCTCGCCCACGGCGTCCCAGCCCAGCACGCGGGGGCTGCTTTCGACCTTGTCCTTGGGGGCGCGTACCTTGGTGTCGACCGGATTGATGGAGGTGGCGTTGACCCGTACCAGCAGATCCCGCGGGCCCGGTGTCGGATCGGGCAGATCGCTCTCGATGAAGCAGTGGGGGTGGTTGCTTGGCAGATAGTGAGTCAGGGCGATGGCTTTCATGGCTTTTCCTTTCAAATAGCAGTGTTCGGGATTGCCACTCACTCTAGTCTGGATGATTATCAAGATTAAGATGGGTAATTGGTAAAGACTGTTTGAATATATGAACAATGTCGAACTGGAGTTGATGGGGCTGTTCGCCACCGTGGTGGAGCAGGGGAGCTTCACCGGGGCGGCCGAGGTGCTCGGCATGCCCAAGTCCTCGGTGAGCCAGAAAATCTCGCGCCTTGAATCCCGGCTCGGGGTGAGGTTGCTGCAACGCACCACCCGCAGGCTCAGCCTGACGCCCCAGGGGGAGGTCTATGTGGCCCATTGTCAGGAGCTGCTGGCACTGGCGCGCAGCGCCAATCTGGCGATGGCGCGGTTGCGCGCGGCTCCTGGAGGGCGGGTGCGGATCACTGCTCCCGAAGCCACGGGAACCTTGCTGCTTGGTCGGATACTGGCCGAATTTCGCGCCCTCTACCCCGAGGTGGTGCTGGAGCTGACCCTTTGCGATGAACAGCTGGATCTGGTGGGGGAAGGTTACGATCTGGCGCTGCGGGCGGCGCCGCTGAAAGATTCCAGCCTCATCTGCCGGCGCATCGGCCAGGTGGCGCGCCATCTGGTGGCATCTCCCGGTTACCTGGCGGCCAACGGGACGCCGCTCCAACTCTCGGAGCTGGCCGGACACGCCTGCCTGGTACATGGCTCCTTGCCGGTGTGGCCATTGCAGGAGGGGGGCTGGCGCCCTCGCGGGGCCTGCCAGAGCAACAGCCTGCTGGCGCTGCGGGAGCTGGCACTCCATGACGGGGGGATTGCCCTGCTGCCGGCCCATGTCTGCGGCGACGATCTGGCGGCGGGGCGACTGCTCAAGGTGCTGCCGGATCTCCTGGTTCCGGTGAACCCCTTCTATCTCATCTACCCGAGCCGGGAACACCTGGCCCCCGCCCTTCGCAGCCTGATGGACTTCGTGGCCGAGCGTCTTCCCTTTGCCTGATCACTGGTGCTGGCCAAGGGGAGCCTGAGCCGGTTCGAGACCGAGCGGGACCGACTGGCGTTCCGCCAGCATGCGGATCTGCCCTTCGATGAGGCCGGCATGGGGGCCGAGCACCAGCACCAGCTGATGTTCGTTCAGCACGACCCAGGAGAGGCAGCCCAGTCTGGCCAGGCAGGATTGATCCACCAGGGCCATGTCGCGAACTCGCAGGCTGAGGCGGGTCAGGCAGACGCTCATGGCCTGCAGGTTGTCCATGCCTCCCAGCATCTTGAGGTACTGGATAGCCAGCATCTGGGGATCGGTGGGGGCCACGGTCGCGAGCCGGGAGAGATCCTCGGCGATGGGCTTGCCCGGCAGACTGAGGGGAGCGTGTTCCAGCAGCCGGGAGAAGAGCAGGGCATAGACGACGAAGAAGAGGATGCCCAGGGGGATGAGCCAGAAGCTGTGCAGACCGGCGTGGTAGCTCAGCACCAGGTCCAGCAATCCGGCAGAAAAGTAGCTGCCCACCTGTATGTCGAGCCCGCTGCAGATGGCCAGCGACAGCCCGGTCAGCAGGGCATGGGCCAGAAACAGCCAGGGAGCGGTGAAGGCAAACAGGAACTCGATGGGCTCCGTGATGCCCACCAGTGCCGAGGTGAGCGCCAGGGTGAGCAGCAGCCCTCCCTGGGGCAGTTGTTGCATCCGCTGGCGATGGATCCAGATGGCAAAACAGGCACCGGGCAGGCCGAACATGATGACCGGATAGAGCCCGGCCACATAGCCTTCATGCAGCGGCTGGGCGGTCGAGAGGGCTTGCAGGTTGCTCTCCCCGAGCCCGATGAGGCTGCCCAGCACCTGGTGCAGGCCGAGGGGGATCAGCAGCCGGTTCAGCACGCCATAGCAGAAGGCGCCAAATGGCGTGGTGAGCAGATCGGAGGCGAGCAGGGTGAGCCCCTGTTCCAGCAGCGGCCAGAGGATGGAGAGGGGGAGCACCAGCAGCAGGCAGGCCAGCGCCGAGAGCAACATGCCCGGCAGATCTTCCTGCAGCGGGCGCAACCAGCCTGGCAGCCGCAGAGCGCGGGCCCGGGAGCAGACGATGGCGGTGACGAGCCCGGCCAGCAGGCCGCAGATCATGTCCGCATGCAGCCCGGGCACCAGGGTGCCCAGCGCCGAGCTCAGCAGCAGAAAGTTGACCGCTCCGGCGAGCGCCTGGGCTCCTTGCCCCTGGCGACTCAACCCGAAGGCAATGGCCACCGCATAGATGAGCGGCATCTGGCTGAAGAGGGCGCGACCGGCGAGGGAGAGCACGGCGAGATCCAGCACGTCCGGTTGGCCGAGCCGGTGGAGCAGGGCGGCCAGGGGCAGGATGGAGACGGGCAGCAACAGGGCATAGCCGAGGCGCTGCAGGGACTGGGTCAGGATCTTTCTGGCGTTCTGGACTGGCATGGGGGCACGGTATTTGTGACGTGGCGCACATTTTACCCGTGAGCCCCCATTTGGGAATAGGCGAGCCTTCCTTTATTGATCCTTTTCTTAATTTTGATCAAACAATCGACGGACACGCTGATCCGGGGCAGGAGTGAGCAGGCTGACCAGGACAAAGGCCGCCAGGCCAAGGGCCAGGCTCGGGACGATGGCGTGCAGACCGGCCAGCTTGATCCCCCACTGGCTCAAGGTGCCGTAACAGAGGATGCCGCAGACCATGCTGGCCAGGGCTCCCGGGCCGTTGGCCCTGGACCAGTAGAGGCCGAGCACCAGGGGCCAGAGGAAGACCGCCTGCAGGCCGCCGAAGGCGAGCAGGTTGAGCCAGATGATCATCTCGGGGGGCTGGAGCGCCGCCAGCAGTACCAGGGTACCCAGGATCAGGGTGCAGAGCAGGGAGAGGCGCGGCACCCGGACCTCCAGCTTTTCCTGCCTGGGGTTGAGGTAATTGAGGTAGAGATCTTTCACCAGGGTGGCGGAGGCCTGGATCAGCTGGGAGTCGATGGTGGACATGATGGCCGCCATGGGGGCGGCCAGGAAGACCCCGGCCAGCCAGGGGGGGAGCACCTCCATCATCAGGGAGGGCATGATCTTGTCCGGGCTGTCCATGCCGGGCAGGATGGCGCGGCCCAGCGCCCCGGCCAGGTGCATGCCGAACATCAGCAGGGCGCAGACGATGGTGCCGATGAGGATGCCCCGGTGCAGCGCCTTGCTGTCCCGGTAGCCAAAGCAGCGCAGCGCCGAGTGGGGCAAGCCCACCACCCCGATGCAGACCAGCACCCAGAAGCTCAGCATGAAGGGCTGGGTCAGCATGTCGCCGGCCCCCTGGGGGCTCACCAGCTTGGGATCTATCTCCTTGAGCTGGTGGACAAGATTCGGCAACCCGTCACCGGCGATGAGGATGCCCGCCAGCAGGGCGCCAGTGCCGATGAGCATGACGATGCCCTGCAGGGCATCCGTCATCACCACGGCGCGAAAGCCGCCGATCACCGTGTAGAGCAGCACGCAACTGGCAAACAGAAAGAGTCCCTGCTGATAGCTGAGGCCGGTCGCCGTTTCCAGCAGGCGGGCGCCGCCGATGAACTGCACCACCATGGTGGCGATGAAGGCAAGGATGATGGTGACCGAGCCCAGCACGACCACCGCCCTGCTCTGGTAGCGGGCCCACAGCATGTCGTTGATGGTCACCGCGTTGACCCGGCGGGCGATGATGGCGAACTTCTTGCCAAGCACCCCCAGGGTGAGCCAGACAGTGGGCAGCTGGATCATCGCCAGCAACACCCAGCCGAGGCCGACCTTGTAGGCGGCTCCCGGCCCGCCGATGAAGGACGATGCAGAGGTATAAGTGGCCACCAGGGTCATGGCGAGCACCAGCCCCCCCATGCTGCGGTTGCCGATGAAGTACTCCTGCATGAAGTTGCCGCCGGTCCGGTGGCGACTGGCCCAGAAACCGACCCCCAGTACCAGCACCAGGTAGATGCAGAGCGGCAGCATCAGCTCAAGATTCATGGGGTGGTACCTCGCTATCCAGGGGAATATCGACGAACAGGCGATCCACCATGAGGGCGCAGAGGCCGATGAACAGCAGGGGCATCAGGATGCAACTGAGCAGGAACCAGAGGGGCAGGTCCCACAGCTCGAGATCCTCGGGGATGAAATAAGCCGAGCCATACCAGGCGACAAAGTAGAGCAGGGTCAGCAGCAGGCAGAAGGCTGCTTCCCGACGGGCGAGTGCGAAACGGTTCACTGTGGCCTCCGACGAGTGAGCGGGGCGCAAGAATAACAAAAAAGGGCCATGTCGCCATGGCCCTTTTTTACGTTGGCGATCCGGGTGGATCGCGCAATTTCCCGATGAAAGGGGTCTTTGCAGACCCGACTTCTTGTGCAGGTGGTGGCTGTTCTGTGCTGCCACCGTGCTCAATGGGTCGGGCCTCAAGCCATTACAGACCCAACTTCTTGTGCAGGTGGAGGCTGTTCTGTGCTGCCACCGTGCTCAATGGGTCGGGCCTCAAGCCATTACAGACCCAACTTCTTGTGCAGGTAGTGGATGTTAGTGCCACCGTGCTGGAAGTTTTCGTCCTTCATGATCTCTTTTTGCAGGGCGATGTTGGTCTTGATCCCTTCCACCACCAGCTCGTCGAGGGAGTGACGCATGCGGGCGATGGCCACGTCGCGGTTCTCCCCGTAGCAGATCAGCTTGCCGATCATGGAGTCGTAGTAGGGGGGGACCTTGTAACCCGCATAGATGTGGGATTCCCAGCGCACGCCCAGGCCGCCCGGCGCGTGGAAGCGCTGGATGAGACCGGGAGAGGGCAGGAAGGTGGCCGGATCTTCGGCATTGATCCGGCACTCGATGGCGTGGCCACGGATGCGGATGTCCTGCTGGGTGATCGACAGGGGCTGACCGGCGGCAATGCGCAGCTGCTCCTTGATGAGGTCGACGCCGGTGACCATCTCGGTGACCGGATGCTCCACCTGGATACGTGTGTTCATCTCGATGAAATAGAACTCGCCGTTCTCGTACAGGAACTCGAAGGTACCTGCACCGCGGTAGCCGATCTCGAGACAGGCGCGCACACAGCGCTCACCGATGAACTTGCGCATCTCGTCGGTGATGCCGGGGGCCGGCGCCTCTTCCACGACCTTCTGGTGACGGCGCTGCATGGAGCAGTCCCGCTCACCCAGATAGAGGGCGGTACCCTGACCGTCAGCCAGCACCTGGATCTCGATGTGGCGCGGGTTCTCCAGGTACTTCTCCATGTAGACCATGTCGTTCTTGAAGAACTGGCCCGCTTCGGATTTGGTCAGCGCGATGGCGGAGGCCAGTTCGGCCTCGTTGCGCACCACGCGCATGCCGCGACCACCACCGCCACCGGCGGCCTTGATGATCACCGGATACCCGATCCGCTTGGCGATGGCGGCGTTGCGCTTGGCATCGTTGTCCACCGGGCCGTCGGAGCCGGGTACGCAGGGCACGCCCGCCTTCTTCATCGCCTCGATGGCGGAGACCTTGTCACCCATCAGGCGAATGGTCTCGGCGCGCGGACCGATGAAGATGAAGCCGGATTTCTCCACCACTTCGGCGAAGTCGGCATTCTCGGAGAGGAAGCCGTAGCCCGGGTGGATGGCGACGGCACCGGTCACCTCGGCGGCGGCGATGATGGCCGGCACATTGAGGTAGGACTCACCGCTGGCAGGTTTGCCGATGCAGATGGTTTCGTCCGCCAGGAGCACATGCTTGAGCTCCCGATCGGCAGTGGAGTGAACGGCCACTGTCTTGATCCCGAGCTCTTTGCAGGCGCGCAGGATCCGCAGGGCAATTTCACCGCGGTTGGCGATGACTACTTTGTCCAACATGGGTGGCATTTTCCCTTATTCGATGATGAACAGCGGCTCGTCAAACTCGACGGCCTGACCATTTTCAACCAGGATCGCTTTGATCACGCCGGCCTTGTCAGACTCGATTTGGTTCATCATTTTCATGGCTTCGACGATGCACAGGGTGTCGCCGACATTGACGTGCTGACCGACTTCCACGAACGGCTTGGCTTCCGGGCTGGAGGAGCGGTAGAAGGAGCCCACCATGGGGGAGCGCATCAGATGACCGCTCGGGGCGGCATCGGCAGCAGGCGCAGCGGCTGCTGCCGGAGCAGCGGCAACCGGTGCGGCAACCTGAGCTGCGGCCTGGGGCATGATCATCTGCGGGGCAACGCTAACCTGGCCGGAGAAATTACGGCTGATGCGAACGGACTCTTCCCCTTCGGAGATTTCCAGCTCGGCGATGCCGGACTCTTCAACCAGTTCAATCAGCTTCTTGATTTTGCGGATATCCATTAGCATTCTCTTTCTTCTTTATCTGATCAGTGATTATCAAGCCGCGCGCAACTGATGCACGGCCGCGGTTAAAGCGAATTGGTAACCATCGGCACCCAACCCGCAGATCACCCCCTTGGCGACATCAGACAGATAGGAGTGATGACGGAAGGGCTCCCTGGCATGAACGTTTGACAGGTGAACCTCGATAAAGGGGATGGCCACACCCAGCAGGGCATCGCGCAGGGCAACGCTGGTATGGGTGAAGGCGGCGGGATTGATGATGATGAAATCCACCTGGCCCATGGCCTGATGGATGCGGCCGATCAGCTCGTGCTCGGCATTGGATTGCAGATGTTCCAGGGTGACACCGAGTTCGCTGGCGCTGCGCGTCAGATCGGCGACGATCTCATCGAGCGTCTTGCTGCCGTAGATTCCCGGTTCCCGCTTGCCCAGCAGATTCAGATTGGGGCCGTTAAGCAGGAGGATTCGGTGATGTTGCGACATATTGAGTACATCCTCGATGATTATGCTGCTATCTATCAGCTATCTTTGGACTACCAAAAATCTAGCCAATTTTTGCACAAATCGGTGTGCCCTGACACACAGATTTCGCAATTATATTGATTTCGTGAAAATTAGCAGCATTTTACTGGTCTAATCTCTACATCTGGCTATTTATCGGCCTGGTTTGCCCGCAAGCCCTGCCTGCCACCGAACTCTGCCCTGTCCGGATCCCGAAGACAACAAAGCCGGCACGTGGCCGGCTCTGTTGACGTGGGGAAGAGACTCACGCCGCTTCCGACTTCTCGCGGATCAGCTTGTCCACGACCCCCGGATCCGCCAGGGTGGAGATATCCCCCAGGCTGTCGGTTTCGCCGGTGGCGATCTTGCGCAAGATACGCCGCATGATCTTGCCGGATCGGGTCTTGGGCAGCCCTTCGGCCCAGTGGATCACGTCCGGGGTCGCGATGGCGCCAATCTCCTTGCGCACCCACTCCTTCACTTCCTTGTGCAGCTCGCGGCTCGGCTCTTCCCCGGCGATCAGGGTGACATAGGCGTAGATGCCCTGTCCCTTGATCTCGTGGGGAACACCCACCACCGCCGCTTCGGCGATCTTCGGATGGGCCACCAGAGCGGACTCGATTTCGGCGGTGCCCATGCGGTGGCCGGAGACGTTGAGTACATCATCCACCCGGCCGGTGATCCAGTAGTAGCCGTCCTCGTCGCGACGGGCACCGTCGCCGGTGAAGTAGCGACCCGGGAAGGTGGAGAAGTAGGTCTGCTCGAAGCGCTCGTGATCGCCGAACACGGTACGCATCTGGCCGGGCCAGGAGTCGGTGATCACCAGGTTGCCCTCGGTGGCGCCCTCCAGCGGCTCACCCAGGTTGTCCACCAGAGCAGGCTGTACTCCGAAGAAGGGACGGGTGGCCGAGCCGGGCTTGAGCGCGGTGACGCCGGGCAGCGGAGTGATGAGGATGCCGCCGGTCTCGGTCTGCCACCAGGTGTCGACGATGGGGCAGCGCTCGTCGCCGATGGTGCGGTAGTACCACTCCCAGGCTTCCGGGTTGATGGGTTCACCCACCGACCCCATGATGCGCAGGCTGGTGCGGGAAGTGCCTTCGACAGCCTCCTTGCCCTTGGCCATCAGTGCACGAATGGCGGTGGGGGCGGTATAGAGGATGGTGACCTGATGCTTGTCCACCACCTGGCTCATGCGGTTGGTAGCCGGGTAGTTGGGCACCCCTTCGAACATGACGGTGGTGGCGCCGTTGGCCAGCGGCCCGTAGACCAGATAGGAGTGACCGGTGACCCAACCCACGTCGGCGGTACACCAGTAGATGTCCTCTTCGTGGTAGTCGAACACGTATTTGAAGGTGAGGGCGGCATAGACCAGATAGCCGCCCGTGGTGTGCAGCACACCCTTGGGTTTGCCGGTGGAGCCGGAGGTGTAGAGCACGAACAGGGGATCTTCGGCGCCCATGGCTTCGGGCGGACAATCCGGGCTGGCGGCGTTGACCGCATCATGCCACCAGATGTCTCTGTGCTCGTGCCAGGCCACGTTGCCACCGGTGCGCTTGAGGACGATCACCTTGCTGACCTTGGTATCCGGGTGGGTAAGGGCCTCATCCACGTTCTTCTTGAGGGGGATGGGGCG
The DNA here is from genome assembly GCF_022869435.1 of Aeromonas sp. LsrichE-8G. NCBI lineage: Bacteria > Pseudomonadati > Pseudomonadota > Gammaproteobacteria > Aeromonadales > Aeromonadaceae > Aeromonas > Aeromonas sp. LsrichE-8G. The sequence goes on along the minus strand of NZ_JALIHH010000032.1, from coordinate 19,046 downwards.
ACCGCCTCGCAACCCCTCATCGGCGGTGATGACGACGGAGGCGCCGGAGTCGATGATGCGGCCCGAGAGCGCCTCCGGCGAGAAGCCGCCGAAGACGATGCTGTGCACGGCCCCGATGCGGGTACAGGCCAGCATGGCGATGGCCGCCTCCGGCACCATGGGCATATAAAGGCAGACCATGTGGCCACGCTTGACCCCCTGGGCTTTGAGCACGTTGGCAAACTTGCATACTTCGGCGTGCAGTTCGCGATAGGTGATCTTGCGATCTTCGGCCGGGTTGTCCCCTTCCCAGATGATGGCGACCTTGTCGCCGCGCTCGCTCAGATGGCGATCCAGGCAGTTGGCCGAGACGTTGAGCAGGCCATCCTCATACCACTTGATGGAGACGTGGCCCGGATCGTAGGAGGTGTTCTTGACGCGGGTGTAGGGGGTCATCCAGTCGAGGATCTTGCCCTGCTCCCCCCAGAAGGCGTCCGGATCCTGCACCGACGCCTGATACATGGCTTCATAACCTTCCTTGTCCAGCAGGGCGCCGTTGCCGATGTGGGCCTTGACCGGGTAGACCTTGCTCTCGCTCATCTCTCACTCCTGTGAATACATTTTCTTAATGATTGAGTAACAACTTATACCTTTGGTTCCCGAGGGCAATTAGACTTTTGGATAGCGACGAAGATAGCGGGCGGGAAGCCATGATGATGAAGCAGAAGGGAGCCATGGGCTCCCTTCTTTGCTTTCGTGGTGGCGCGGCCAAGGCTCAATGGCGGAAGGGGAGCAGGGAAGGCAGCTGGGGTTCTGGCAGGGGATGGCTGAACAGGTAGCCCTGTCCCTCCTCGCAACGCAGGGATTGCAGGAACTGGCGCTGGGGCTGGGTTTCTATCCCTTCCGCCGTGACGGCCATGCCGAGGGAGCTGGCCAGCTGGACTATGGTACGGCACAGCTCGCGGCTGTGCTTGTCGTCGGGCAACGCCTGGACGAAGGCTCTGTCTATCTTGATGCGATCGATGGGCAGGCTCCTGAGCAGGCTCAGGGAGGAGAAACCGGTGCCGAAGTCGTCGATGGCGATCTGCACCCCCAGCGCCTTGAGACGGGTGAAGAGCCGCAGACTGTGATCCACGCTCTGGATGATGCTCTCGGTCACCTCGATCTCCAGCCGTTCGGCAGGAAAACCGGTCTCGGCCAGAATGGCTGTCACCCGCTCCACGTAGTCGTGGGAACGCATCTCCCTGACCGACACATTGACCGAGAGCCGGGGCACGGCGAGCCCTTCGGCTAGCCACTGCTGCCCTTGCCGGCAGGCGGTGCGCATCACCCATTCGCCCAGTGGTTCGATGAGACCGCACTCCTCTGCCACCGGAATGAAACGGTCCGGGGATATCATGCCAAGGCTGGGATGCTGCCAGCGGATCAGGGCCTCCAGGCCGCTGAGATGACCATCCGCCAGATCCGTCATGGGTTGGTAGAGCAGGCGAAACTGTTGCTGCTCAATGGCCTTGAGCAGTCCCTGCTCCAGCAGCATCCGCTCCCTGGTCTGTGCCGTCATGTCGGGGGAGTGGAACAGATAGCCGTTGCGGCCACGGCGCTTGGCTTCATGCATGGCGTTGTCCGCCGCGCTGATGAGGCTGTCCGGGGTCTGGCCATGCTCCGGATAGAGGGAGACGCCGATGCTGGCGGAGAGCCTCACCCGCTCCTGGCCGATGTCGGCGGGATCGTGCAGCCTGCGTTGCAACCCCTCGATGAGACCCAGCAGATCCTGGGTCTCCCTGATGGCGGGCAGCAACACCAGAAATTCGTCTGCCCCCAGCCGGATGGCGATGTCTCCGGGGCGCAGACAGTGGCGAATGCGGTCTGCCGACAGCTTGAGCAGCAGATCGCCGGCACTGTGCCCCAGGTTGTCGTTGATGAGCTTGAAGCCGTCGAGATCGATGAACAGCAGCGCCAGGACGTGGTGGTTCACCCTGGCCGTCTCTATCTCCAGGGTGAGGCGCTCTTGCAGCAGATGGCGATTGCCGAGATCGGTGAGGGGATCGTAATAGGAGAGGTGCTGCAAGCGGGCTTCGGCCTGATAGAGACGCAGTGCATGGCGGTGGGTCATCTCCTGCAGGCCGGGTGACGCGGGTGCGTCGAGGTGGGGGCCTGTCTGCGCGGATTCCCTCATCACGAGGAAGATGCCGCTGAAGGTGCCCTCCTCATCCAGCACGGAGCTGACGCTCACTTGCCAGCGTGCCGGGGAGGCCGCGCGGGAGAGACCGACCATTTCCACCTCAAATGTGCATCGGGGGGGACCTTGCCGCAGTTGCTGAAACAGCGGGAGCAGCTGGGGAGTCTGGGCAGGGACAATGTCGAACAGCGTCTTGCCCGGGTGCTCTGCCCGCGCGAGGCCGGTCAGTTCGGCAAAGCGTCCGTTGACGTCGCGACACCTGAATTCGTGATCGAAGACCCCAATCCCGACGGGCGCCTGGGCGAACAGCTGTTGCAACTCGTGGGGAGAGAGCGGGCCTGACAAATGCCGTGTCGGAACCGATTCGGGTAGCACTTTTTCCATGGAGGCTCCTGAATTGATTGCTTTGTCATTTGGACGACTGTGTCAGTATGGCAGGAAGTGTCAGGAGAGAAAGAAAGTGTGAGAAGGGTGTGAAATCAACGAGATGTCAGCCTTTCTGGCGGCCAAACGCCTGGATCCCGCGAACAAATACCAGCCAGCCCACCAGATGAAACGGCAACGCCATGGCGTAGAGCACCAGCCAGTGGCTCTCGGTGCCGCTGCTGTTGATGAAATCTGTCCAGGCGGCGAGCAGGGCCAGCATGCCCGCTATCTGGAAGCGGCGACGCAGCACCACTTCCACCCCGAGATTGGCGAGGTAGAGGGTCAGCAGGATGCCGGCAAAGCCGGTGAGCTGGGCGGTGCCGTAGAGCGCGCGGTCCGGGTTGAACAGCAGCGTCACGAGGGGAGTGAGACCCTGATCCAGCGGGATCAGGGCCAGCAGCCAGCATGCGATAAGAAGCAGGGCTGTCTTCATGCCGGGCTCAGTCGGCGGACGGTGCCGGTTTGACCAGGGAGAGGTAGTTGGCGTCCATCTTGAGGAACACCCCCAGCAGGCGGGCACTGGCACCGTAGAAGCCAAACTTGTCGGCGGCCCGGCAGGCCTGCTCGAAGCGCTCGAACCAGCCCAGCAGGTGGCCGTGCAGCAGGGACTCCTGCTCGCCAAGCCACGCCTCGCGCTGGTCGGCGGTGGTCGACTCGGCGGCGCGGATGATGAGGCTGCCCATCAGGTCCAGCTCGATGGCCAGATGATCGGCAGGCTCATTGTATTTGTCGCTGACATTGATGCCGAGGCGATCGAGGCGTGCCTGCATCTCGGTCATGGGTGCCTGCATCAGCTGCTTGTCTTCGCCCCGGTAGAGGGATTCGTAGGGCAGGGCACCCTGCCCGGGAGCGCTCAGGAACAGGCCGGCGAAGTCGGCGGCCAGGGCCGTCTGGCGCTCGGGGCGCACCAGCAGGCGGGCGATGGCGTCGTTGAGCTCGGCCACGGCTTCGCGCATGGGATCGAGGGTGGAGAGGCTCTTCAAGAAGCTGCGCACGTCATAGGTGTCGTATTCAGCGATCTGTGCATCACTGAGTTCGGCAGCAAACAGGGTGGAAAACCACCAGTAAAGCTCGGCCCGGCGTTCGCTGGTCGCCATGAATTCCTGCATTTTTCCTCCGTGGATGACAATCGGGAGCCTTGATGGCCCCCGATTCTAACGACTTTAAAAATAAAGGAAACTCATGGGGCCTTTTGGCCGGATAGCGCCAGGAGAGGGGGGCGCTATCGCGGGATCGCCGTGGGCGACGAGGAGGCCGACCTACTCCTCGACGCGATAGAGCACCTGCTTGCAACGGGGGCAGATGTGCTGGCGGCGGTAATCCATCTGGTGCACCAGGCCGACCTCCCGCTGCTGATGATGACCGCAATGGATGCAGAAAATGAGATCCCCGTCGGCGGCGCCGGGATGGGCCGCCAGGTACTGCTCCCGGGTGGGAAGTGTCTCCCAGTTGGCGGTGCAGGCACCCTTGCGGCTGCCGGTGTAGTAGACCCAGTAGAAGAGAGCGAAGACCGCGACAATCACGAACAGCATCAGATGATCCATCATGGCGTTTCCCCTTGTGTTCCGGGATGGCAGGGAGCGACACCCGCTCGTGCAGATGTCCCATGGCCTAAAGATGTTATCTGTTAGTAAATGCTATATCCATGATCTGGCTCTGGTTTTCATCGCCTTGCCCGGGAAGCGGGGACGATGGCTGGAGCCGGATTGCTGGTGTGGGGAGGCCGGGGGGATGAGCGAAGCCAGGGGGCGGGATTCGAAATTTGCGACGTATTTTACATTTTATAAACAATTTTTTGGGTGGTTGGACTGTCTCTTTGATCCAGCTCACGTTACAATGCGCGGGCCCACTTCACCTATCGCGCAAACGATTTTCAGGAGATAAACGGATGTTGAAACGTGACATGACCATCGCCGGCTATGATCCAGAGCTGTGGCAGGCCATCACAGACGAGACCCGTCGTCAGGAAGAGCACATCGAGCTGATTGCGTCCGAGAACTACACCAGCCCCCGCGTCATGGAAGCCCAGGGCTCCCAGTTGACCAACAAGTACGCCGAAGGCTACCCGGCCAAGCGTTACTACGGCGGTTGCGAGTATGTGGATGTGGTTGAAACCCTGGCCATCGAGCGCGCCAAAGAGCTGTTCGGTGCCACCTACGCCAACGTGCAGCCGCACTCCGGCTCCCAGGCCAACAGCGCCGTCTACATGGCCCTGCTGCAACCAGGCGACACCGTGCTCGGCATGAACCTGGCCCACGGCGGTCACCTGACCCACGGCTCCCCCGTCAACTTCTCCGGCAAGCTGTACAACATCATCCCCTACGGCATCGACGAGTCCGGCAAGATCGACTACGACGAGATGGAGCGCCTGGCCGTTGAGCACAAGCCGAAGATGATGATCGGCGGCTTCTCCGCCTACTCCGGCATCGTCGACTGGGCCCGCATGCGCGAAATCGCCGACAAGATCGGTGCTTACCTGTTCGTGGACATGGCCCACGTAGCCGGTCTGATTGCCGCCGGCGTCTACCCGAACCCGGTGCCCCACGCTCACGTGGTCACCTCCACCACCCACAAGACCCTGGCCGGTCCGCGCGGTGGTCTGATCCTCTCCGCCGCCGACGACGAAGATCTGTACAAGAAACTGAACTCCGCCGTCTTCCCGGGTGGTCAGGGCGGCCCGCTGATGCACGTCATCGCCGGCAAGGCCGTGGCCTTCAAGGAAGCGCTGGAGCCCGAGTTCAAGACCTACCAGGCCCAGGTCGTCAAGAACGCCAAGGCCATGGCGGCGACCTTTATCGAGCGCGGCTACAAGATCGTCTCCGGCGGTACCGACAACCATCTGATGCTGGTTGATCTGATCGGTCGCGAGCTGACCGGCAAAGATGCCGACGCAGCCCTCGGCAAGGCCAACATCACCGTCAACAAGAACTCCGTACCGAACGACCCGCGTTCCCCGTTCGTGACCTCCGGCGTGCGTATCGGCACCCCGGCCATCACCCGCCGCGGCTTCAAGGAAGCCGAGTCCATCCAGTTGGCCAACTGGATCTGCGACGTGCTGGACAGCCACGACAACGAAGAAGTGCTGGCGACCGTGCGCGAGAAGGTGCTGGACATCTGCCGCCGCTTCCCGGTCTACGCATAATCAGCCTGACCTTCAGGTTGAAGACCAATGCCACCCTCGGGTGGCATTGTTTTTTGCAGCGTCTGGCAAGATGAGACAGAGGTGATCATGTGCGATGACATGGAAGAGGACGTGCTGGAGGCGTCACTGCGGCAGACGGTTCGCGCCCAGTACCACTTTCGCGCCAGCGAACAGGGGCTGCTGGCCTGGGATGTGCGCCGCTTGATCCGGCTGAGCCGCAACCTGCCGGTGCAGGCGGTGGCACTCGGCGAGATTGCCGAGCTTGACCGCGACCACTGGTACGGCCATGGAGACGCCACGCCCACGGTGCGCAGCGTGGTGGCGCATTGCCAGCTCATGATGGCGGCGGATCTCGCCTATCCCATCCTGCTGGACAGCGCCGGCCGGGTGATGGATGGCATGCACCGGGTGGGCAAGGCGCTGATGCTGGGTCACAGCCATGTGGCTGCTCGCCGGTTCGCGGCGGATCCTGCCCCCGATTACCAGGATTGCGACCCCGAGGCGTTGCCCTATGACGACTGAGTCCTGCCCGAAGGTCTGGCTGGTTGTCCCTTGTTTTCATGGGCTTTTACCGGTTCTGGATGGCCGTGTTACACTGGCCGGCCTAGCGCCAGCCCCCGGGGCCCGCGCCCATTTTCATCCACGCCGGAGGTCAGATGCATTGCCCTTTCTGTAGTGCCGTTGATACCAAGGTGATCGATTCCCGTCTGGTGGCCGAGGGCCATCAGGTGCGCCGCCGTCGCGAATGCCTGCTCTGTCACGAGCGTTTTACCACCTTCGAAATGGCCGAACTGGTCATGCCCCGCGTCATCAAGTCCAACGGCTCCCGCGAGCCCTTCAACGAAGACAAGCTGCGTGCCGGCATTCTGCGGGCGCTGGAGAAGCGGCCGGTGAGCATGGAGGCCATCGAGAAGGCGGTCAACCACATCAAGTCCCGCCTGCGGGCCACCGGTGAGCGGGAGGTGGCCTCCCAGCTGGTGGGCAATCTGGTGATGGATGAGCTCAAGAGCCTGGACAAGGTGGCCTACATCCGCTTTGCCTCCGTCTACCGCAGCTTTGAAGACATTCGCGAATTCGGGGAAGAGATCGCCAAGCTGGAGAAGTAACGTCGGCCTGTCGCTCCCTATGTGAATAAGAGAGGGGCTGCCGTTGCGGCAGCGCCAGTTGTTACACCAGTGAGACATCCAGATAGCGCATCGTTGCACTGGTGAAAAAGTATGAGGGCGTGCGGCCGCATCCTGCGATGTGTGTGCCCGTCGCCATGGCGTCAGATGCCATGGCCGATCTGCCCGAGAAGGCGTGCTGCAAGCGCGTACACCCTATTTTCTTGTCCCATCGGATGGCCGTGCCACGGGGGACAGGTTGCTGGACACAGGAGCCCGGATGTTTAGTCAAGACGATTACCAATGGATGAGCCGGGCCCTCGAACTGGCCCGGTGCGGCCGTTACACCACGGCCCCCAACCCCTGCGTCGGCGCCGTGCTGGTGAAGGCCGGCGTGGTGGTGGGGGAGGGCTGGCACAAGCGGGCCGGTGAGCCCCATGCCGAGGTCTATGCTCTGCACGCGGCAGGGGAAGAGGCCCGCGGTGCCACCGCCTATGTGACCCTGGAGCCCTGCTCCCATCATGGTCGCACGCCCCCCTGCGCCGAGGCGCTCATCAAGGCCGGGGTGACCCGGGTGGTCGCCGCCATGGTGGATCCCAATCCCCAGGTGGGCGGGCGTGGCCTGCGGATGCTCTCCGAGGCGGGGATCAAGACCGATTTCGGCCTGCTGGCCGCGGAAGCCGAGGCCCTCAATCCCGGTTTCTTCAAGCGGATGCGCACCGCGTTTCCGCTGGTGACGGTCAAGCTGGGGGCGAGCCTGGATGGTCGCACCGCCATGGCGAGTGGCGAGAGCCAGTGGATCACCTCTCCGGAGGCGCGCCGGGACGTGCAGCGGCTGCGGGCCCGTTACGATGCAGTCCTCTCCAGCGCCGAAACCGTGCTGGCGGATGGCGCCTCCCTCACCGTGCGCTGGGACGAGCTGCCCCCCTCGGTCAAGGCGGTCTATCCCAAAGAGACCCTGCGCCAGCCACTTCGAGTCATCGTGGATTCGCAAAACCGGCTCACCCCGGATCTGCCCCTGTTCCAGAGCGAGAGCCCGGTACTGCTGGCCCGCCACAAGGCATCCGGTGAGTGGCCCGCCTGGGTGCAGCAGCTGGAGGTGCCGCTGCTGGATGGCAAGCTGGATCTGGTCAGTCTGTTCATGCTGCTGGCCAAACAGAACGTCAACTCGGTACTGGTGGAGGCGGGGCCGCGGCTGTGCGGCGCCCTGCTGGAGAAGGGGCTGGTGGACGAGCTGGTGCTCTATCAGGCGCCCAAACTGATGGGGGATGAGGGGCGCGGCCTGTTCCATCTGCCGGGGCTGACCCGGCTGTTCCAGGCTCCCAAACTCAACCTCAAGGATGTGCGCATGCTTGGCCAGGATATTCGCATCACTGCGAAAATAGCCTGATTTTTCAATGTTCACGGGGGCATCCATCGCCCCCGTCATCAGCAAGGTGATCTGCATGTTTACCGGAATTATCGAAGCGGTGGGAACCCTGGCCGAGCTGCGTCGCCAGGGGGAGGACATGGCCCTCACCGTGCACGCGCCGACCCTGGACTTCAGTGACGTCAAGCTGGGCGACTCCATCGCCACCAACGGCGTCTGTCTCACCGTGGTGGCGCTTGGGGATCACAGCTATACCGCCGACGTCTCCCTGGAAACCCTCTCCCGCACCGGTTTTTCTGCCGCCAAGGTGGGGGATCCGGTCAACCTCGAGAAGGCGTTGATGCCCACTTCCCGCCTCGGCGGCCACCTGGTCTCTGGCCACGTGGACGGCATCGGCGAGGTGAAGAGCAAATCGTCCAGCGGCCGCGCCATCGAATACTGGATCAAGGCGCCGGGGGAGCTCTCGCGCTACATCGCCGAGAAGGGCTCCATTGCAGTGGATGGAATCAGCCTCACCGTCAATGCGGTTCAGGGGGATCTGTTCCGGCTGACCATCGTGCCCCACACCGCCCAGGAGACCACCATCGCCCGCTGGAAACCCGGCTACCGGGTCAACCTCGAGGTGGACCAGATAGCCCGCTATCTGGAGCGGCTGATGACGGGCAAGCGCGAGGAGAGCAGTGCCTCTACCCTGACCCTGGAGAAGCTGGCCCAGTCCGGATTCTTGTGAGCCGTTTTGACGGGAAAACGCGGTTCTGTGATCCCGCGCGGATTGAAACGGGGCCGCGTGCCCCCATCTAGAGCACAATACGCAGTATCAAGTCGAGCCGACTGGCTCAATCCCCAAGCATGTTGATGGAGTAGCCCATGGCGCTGAGCACGACCCAGGAAATCATTGCCGATATCAAGGCTGGCAAGATGGTGATCCTGATGGATGACGAAGACAGGGAGAACGAAGGGGACCTGATCATGGCCGCCTCCTGTGTCCGCCCGGAAGACATCAACTTCATGGCGCGCTACGGTCGTGGCCTCATCTGCCTGACCCTGACCCGGGATCGCTGCAAGCAGCTGGCGCTGCCGCTGATGGTCGATCGCAACAATGCCCAGTTCTCCACCGCCTTCACCGTCTCCATCGAGGCGGCGGAAGGGGTGACCACCGGCATCTCCGCCGCCGACCGCGCCGTCACCGTGCAGGCTGCGGTGGCGCCCCATGCCAAGGCCGCCGATCTGGTGCAGCCCGGCCACATCTTCCCGCTGATGGCGCAGGATGGCGGTGTGCTGACCCGCGCCGGCCACACCGAAGCGGGCTGCGATCTGGCCCGGCTGGCCGGCTTCGAGCCTGCCTCCGTCATCGTCGAGATCCTCAACGAAGACGGCACCATGGCCCGGCGCCCGGATCTCGAGATCTTCGCCGAGCAGCACGGCATCAAGCTCGGCACCATTGCCGACCTTATCGAATACCGCAACCAGCACGAGACCACGGTAGAGAAAGTGGCCGAGTGCAAGTTGCCCACCGAATACGGCGAGTTCGACCTCGTCACCTTCCGAGACACCATCGACAACCAGGTGCACTTCGCCCTGAAGAAAGGGGACGTGAAGGCCGACCAGCCGACCCTGGTACGGGTGCACCTGCACGACGTGCTGAGCGATCTGCTGCTCACCGACCGCCACAGCGCCCGCAGCTGGCCGCTGCCCAAATCCATGGCCCGCATCGCCGACGAGGGCGGGGTACTGGTGATCCTGGGGGCGGAAGCCCATGGCGCCGAGCTGCTGGCCAGGGTCAAGGGTTTTGAAGCCGCCGACAAGGGGCTGGCGCCGGAAGGGGCCAAGTGGCAGGGCACCTCGCGCCGGGTCGGCGTCGGTTCCCAGATCCTCAAGGCGCTGGGGGTCGGCAAGATGCGCCTGTTGAGCTCTCCCAAGAAGTACCATGCCCTCGGTGGCTTTGGTCTGGAAGTGGTGGAGTACGTCGGCGAGTAAGCGCTGCGTACGGTTGAATTCATCACCATGGCCGCCCGTTGCGGCCATGGTTTTTTGTCGCGGCTCTGTTGTGCTAGAATGCGTGCACTTTTGAGCCCGGCCCCTAATTGATTGCACAGAGACAGGATTTCCAATGAAGATTATCGAAGGAAATATCGCCGCTCCCGAGGCGCGTGTTGCTATTGTCGTTGCCCGTTTCAACAGCTTCATCAATGACAGCCTGGTGAACGGCGCGCTGGACGTGCTGAAGCGTCAAGGTCAGGTCCAGGAGAGCAATCTGACCCTGGTGCGTGTACCGGGGGCCGTCGAAATTCCCCTGGCGGCCAAGAAGCTGGCCAAGAGCGGTCAATACGACGCCATCGTCGCACTCGGCACCGTCATCCGCGGCGGTACCTACCACTTCGAACTGGTAGCGAGCGAGAACGGCAAGGGTCTGGCCCAGGTAATGATGGAATACGACATTCCCGTTGCCTTCGGCGTGCTGACCACCGAAAACATTGAACAAGCCATCGAACGCGCCGGTACCAAGGCGGGTAACAAGGGTGCAGAGGCTGCACTGAGCGCGCTCGAAATGATCAACGTCCTGAAACAACTGGACGTGTAACGAGGAGAAATGCATTGAAACCGTCCGAGCGCCGTAAGGCCCGCCATTGCGCCACCCAGGCCATCTACCAGTGGCAGATGACCCAGGCCAACGTGGGCGACATCGAAGAGCAGTTCAAGATCGATCAGGACACCAAGGGTGTGGACCTGAACTATTTCCGCGATCTGCTGTTCGGGGTAGCGGTCCACTGCAACGAGCTGGACAAGGTGTTCGCGCCTTTCCTCTCCCGTCCGCTGGAAGAAGTGGACATGGTGGACAAGGCGATCCTGCGTCTGGCGACCTACGAGCTGACCCGTCGTGAAGATGTGCCGCCGCGCGTGGTGATCAACGAAGCGATCGAGCTGGCCAAAGCCTTCGCCGCCGATGACAGCCACAAGTTTGTCAACGGCGTCCTGGACAAGGTGATCAAGACGCTGCCCAAGCGCTGATCCTGCTGTCCGTCAGCAATTAAGAGAGGAGCCAGCTTATTGCTGGCTTTTTACTGTATGGGTGAATTTGAGCTGATTGAGAAGTACTTCAAGGTCCCCCACGCCCGCAAGGACGTGGTGATGGGCCCTGGAGATGACTGTGCCCTGCTGACCCTGCCCCCCGACGCCCAGTTGGCGGTGAGCACGGACACCCTGGTGAGCGGCGTGCACTTCTTCCCCGACATGGATCCGGTGGATCTCGGCTACAAGGCGCTGGCGGTCAATCTCTCCGATCTGGCCGCCATGGGTGCCGAGCCGCGCTGGGTCTCCCTGGCCCTGACCCTGCCCGCCATCAACGAGCGCTGGGTCGCCGGTTTCGCCGAAGGGTTCCTCGAGCTCGCCGAGTACTACAACGTGGCGCTGGTGGGGGGAGACATGACCCGCGGGCCCCTCTCCATCACCGTCTCGGTGAAAGGATCTGTCCCGGCAGGTCGCGCCCTGATGCGCAGCGGCGCCAAGGCCGGTGACGGGGTCTACGTGACCGGTACCCTGGGAGATGCCGCCCTGGCGCTCTCCCACCTGCTGGGCAAGCGCACCCTCAACGAGAACCAGCTGGCGGCCGTGTTGCCGCGCCTCGACCATCCCCATCCCCGCATCCTGGCCGGTCAGGCCCTGCGCGGGCTGGCCAGCAGCGCCCTGGATCTCTCAGACGGCCTGGCGTCCGATCTCGGCCACATCCTCAAGGCGTCCGGTGTGCGGGCCCAGATCGATCTCAATCTGCTGCCCCTCTCCCCCGTGTTGCAGGATGCGGTGCCGGCCATGGATGCCTGGCAGCTGGCCCTGGCCGGGGGCGACGACTACGAGCTCTGCTTCACCGTGCCCCAGGAGCATCACGGCGCCCTGGACACGGCGCTGGCCAATTGTGGCGTGAAGTTCACCCGCATCGGTCGCATCCTGGCCGGGGAGCCTGGCATCGACTACCTGCAGGACGAACAATCCGTCGAACTGCACCTCAAGGGCTGGGATCACTTCGCATGATGTCTTTCAAGATAAAGCCCGAGCTGACGCGGCTGAACCTTAAAAACCCGCTCCACTTTCTGGCGGTGGGGTTTGGCTCCGGCCTCTCCCCCAAGGCGCCGGGCACCATGGGGACCCTGGCAGCCATCCCGCTCTATCTCTTGGTGAGCGGGCTGCCGACCTCCTGGTTCATCGCCCTGCTGGTGGTGGGTTTCGTGGCGGGCATCCGCATCTGCCAGAGCGCCACCGACGCCATCGGGATGCCGGATCACGGGGCTATCGTCTGGGACGAGGTCATCGGATTCGGGGTCACCATGATTGCGGCCCCGGCCGGCTGGGAGTGGGTGCTGGCGGGCTTCGTGCTGTTTCGCCTGTTCGACGTGCTCAAGCCCTGGCCCATCTCCTGGTTCGATCGCCGCATTCACGGCGGGCTTGGCATCATGCTGGACGATCTCATTGCCGGCCTGTTCGCCCTGGCCTGCATGCAACTGCTTGCCCACTGGTGAGGGGAGGTGGCTCCCGAACGCCCTCTCGCTGTTTTTCACTCCTCTCCTCTTGCAAAGAGGCCGGATATACCGCACACGCATGCCCTGAGGGGCCTGCGTTTTTTTGTATGCAATCCCTCCCGGCTTGCCGTGCCGGCGGGCCTGTGGCCCAGGTTGATCCTTCTGCATTGTCCCTATTTAGCTCTGCCTATTTTTCCTTACTCCGGATATGCTGCCGTCAAAAAATCATTTCACATAAATATTCACTACTCATTCGAGGCTGGCCAGCATAATGCTGATAGTGAATAAGATGGTTTGTTGCTATTTTGTTGAAACATAATTGGTTGATGGTCTCGCATTGCCAGCGTAATCTCTGGTAATGTGACTTTTATCGACATTTTAACCCCAGGGTGTCGGCATTCTCTGGGCAAAGTATTGCGAAATTGTATAACTGGATCATTTACACCCGCGGGCAAACCGACTAACTTACTCGCGGGTTATTCCAAAAAAATGCAAAAAACCCGCCCGGATCGCTGGTTTGGCTGCCTCATGGATTGAGCGTTAATTACACAACAACGGCTCTCGAGCAGTACCAAGGCACAACCAGCATCTGCGGCTGATTTACGGACGAATTATTTGGGACGGATGTCCCCCGCAGAGGTAACCATGTCCTTGCTTGAAGTCAAAAACTTGCGGATCGAGTACCCCTCCCGCTACGGGGTGCTTGCCGCGGTCAAGGATCTCTCTTTTTCTGTTGAAAAGGGCGAGATCGTCGGCGTCGTCGGTGAGTCCGGCGCTGGCAAATCCACTATCGGCAACGCCGTCATCGATCTGTTGAGCCCGCCCGGTCGCATCGCCCGTGGTGACATCTACCTCAACGGCGAGCTCATCTCCGGCAAGAGCCAGAACGAGATGCGGGCCATTCGTGGCTCGCGCATCGGTTTCATCTTCCAGGATCCCATGACCTCCCTCAATCCGCTGTTCACCGTGGAGCAGCAGCTGGTGGAGACCATCCTCGCCAACACCGACCTGTCCCGCGAGGCGGCCTTTGCCAAGGCCCTCGAGCTGATGGGGGCGGTGGGGATCCCGAACCCGGACGTGCGCATCAAGCAGTATCCTCACCAGTTCTCCGGTGGCATGCGCCAGCGGGTGGTGATCGCCATCGCCCTCTCCGGGGATCCCGAGCTCATCATCGCCGATGAGCCGACCACGGCGCTGGACGTCTCCATCCAGGATCAGATCCTCCAGCTCATCCGCAACCTGTGCAAAGAGCGCCAGGTAGGCTGCATGCTGGTGACCCATGACATGGGTGTGGTCTCCAACGTCACCGACAAGGTGGCGGTGATGTACCGCGGCGATCTGGTGGAGTTCGGCACCACCGAACAGGTGCTGGGCCGCCCCAATCACCCCTATACCCGCAGCCTCATCTCGGCGGTGCCCCGCTCGGATGTGAAGCTGGTGCGCTTCCCCCTGGTCTCCTATATCGAGGATGCCGGTGCGGCGGATACCAGCATCGATCTCAAGACCCACTGGCTCGGCCAGAGTCAGGACGAGCGCACCTATGAAGGTGCGCTGCTGCGGGTGGAGAACGTGGATCTGAAGTTCGTCACCAAGGATTCCATCTTCCCGAGCCGCCGCCAGTACGTGCGCGCCTGCAACAACATCAGCTTCGAAATCTTCGAGGGTGAGACCTTCGGCCTGGTGGGGGAGTCGGGCTCCGGCAAATCCACCATCGCCCGTGCCATCACCGGGCTCTATCCGCCTGATACCGGCAAGATTGTCTTCGAGGGGATCGATCTCACCGCCCTGAAAGGGGAGCACGAGCGTCGCCCCCTGCGCCGCCAGATGCAGATGGTGTTCCAGAACCCGTACTCTTCGATGAACCCGCGCATGAAGGTGCGTGACATCATCGCCGAGCCGATCCGCTTCCACCGCCTCGCCGAGAGCGAGCGGCAGATAGAGCAGATCGTCGGGGACCTGCTGGATCACGTGGGCCTGGGCCGCGGCGCCGGGGTCAAGTATCCCCACGAGTTCTCCGGTGGCCAGCGCCAGCGCATCTCCATTGCCCGCGCCCTGGCGACCCGCCCGCGCTTCCTCATCTGCGACGAGCCCACCTCGGCGCTGGATGTCTCGGTGCAGGCCCAGATCCTCAACCTGCTCAAAGACTTGCAACAGGAGCTTGGGCTCACCATGCTGTTCATCAGTCACGATCTGCCGGTCATCCGTCAGATGTGCGACCGCATCGGTGTGATGCAGCACGGTCATCTGGTGGAAGTGGCCGAGACCGAGAAACTGTTCACCAATGCCGAGCATGAGTACAGCCGCAAGCTGATCTCCCTCATGCCGGAATTCAAGGGAATGTCCCGCGAGGGGCTGGAAATCGCAAGCTAGGAAAGCACCGGTTCGCCGGTTTGTCTGTCAATAAAAAGCCAAAAGCATGGAGAAAGACATGAAGAAAGGATTATCCAAGATCGCCATGGCGCTGTTCGCCGCTGGTCTCGCGTTCAACGTTTCTGCTGCCGACATCAAGGTCGCCGTCGCGTCCGACGCCACCTCTCTGGACCCGCAGGAGCAGCTCTCCGGTCAGACCCTGGAGATGTCTCACCTGGTGTTCGACCCCCTGATGCGTTACACCCAGGATCTGCAGTTCGAGCCGCGTCTGGCCGAGAAGTATGAGCGCATCGACGACAAGACCGTCCGTTTCCACCTGCGCAAGGGTGTGAAGTTCCACTCCGGCAACGACTTCACCGCCGATGACGTGGTATGGACCGTCAACCGTCTGAAGGCCTCCCCGGACTTCAAGGCGATCTTCGACCCCATCGCCGAAGCCAAGAAGGTGGATGATTTCACCGTGGATCTCGTCACCGCCAAGCCGTTCCCGCTGGTGCTGCAGACCGTCACCTACATCTTCCCGATGGACTCCAAGTTCTATAGCGGCAAGACCGAGGCGGGCAAGGACAAGGCCGAGATCGTGAAGAACGGTGACTCCTTCGCCTCCACCAATGTCTCCGGTACCGGTCCGTTCAGCGTCAAGTTCCGCGAGCAGGGCGTGAAGCTGGAATACGTGCGCAACGCCAACTACTGGGACAAGGCCTCCAAGGGCAACGTCGAAAACCTGACCGTGGTACCGATCAAGGAAGACGCCACCCGTGTTGCAGCCCTGCTGGGCGGCGACGTGGACATGATCTACCCGGTTGCCCCGAACGATCTGGAGCGCGTGAAGAACGGCAAGGATTCCCAGCTGGTCACCCTGTCCGGTACCCGTGCCATCATCATCGAGCTGAACCAGAACACCAACCCGGCGCTGAAAGACAAGCGCGTGCGTCAGGCGATCAACTACGCCATCAACCAGGTGGGCATCGTCGACAAGATCAACAAGGGCTTCGGTACCCCGGCCGGCCAGCTGAGCCCGAAAGGCTACGCAGGCTACAACGAGGCGCTCAAGCCCCAGTATGATCTGGCCAAGGCCAAGGAGCTGATGAAGGAAGCCGGTTACGAGAAGGGCTTCAAGATGAGCTTCATCTCCCCGGCTGCCCGCTACGTCAACGACGTCAAGATTGCCCAGGCCGTCTCCGCCATGCTGTCCAAGATCAACATCAAGGTGGATCTGAAGACCATGCCGGTGGCCCAGTACTGGCCGGAGTTTGACAAGTGCGCCGCTGACATGCAGCTGATCGGCTGGCACTCCGACACCGAAGACAGTGCGAACTTCTTCGAGTTCCTGACCTTCACCAAGGATGCCAAGACCGGCATGGGTCAGTACAACTGCGGCGGTTATGCCAACGCAGAAGCTGACAAGATGGTGATGGAAGCCAACACCG
Source organism: Aeromonas sp. LsrichE-8G (assembly GCF_022869435.1). Classification (NCBI taxonomy): domain Bacteria; kingdom Pseudomonadati; phylum Pseudomonadota; class Gammaproteobacteria; order Aeromonadales; family Aeromonadaceae; genus Aeromonas; species Aeromonas sp. LsrichE-8G. Next base: position 2,537 of record NZ_JALIHH010000032.1, on the reverse strand, counting down.
AGACCGATCCTGCCAAGCGTGCCGCCATCCTGCAGAAGGTGGAAGCCATGCTGATCGACGACGCTGCCTATGTGCCGCTGCACTGGGAAGACCTGGCCTACGGTGCCAAGAAGAACGTCGACATCAAGCCGGTGGTCAACGTGATGAACTTCCCTTATCTGGGTGACCTGGTGGTCAACAAGTAAGCGAAGCGTTTAAGGAAGGACCCGGCGGGGCACCCATGGTTGCCCCGCCATTAACAGAAGCCTGTGCCAAGACACAGGCCACGTAGAAGGACAAGCATGTTTACATTCCTGCTGAAACGGTTCTATCAGGCCGTGATAGTGATGTTCGTCATCAGCCTGGTCGCCTTCTCCATCCAGGACAACCTGGGGGATCCGCTGCGCGAGCTGGTGGGACAATCCGTCTCCGAGTCCGTGCGCCAGGAGCTGCGCGACAAGATGGGACTCAATGATCCCTTCCTCGTGAAATACAGCCGCTTCTTGAAGAACGCGGTACACGGGGATCTGGGCACTTCCTATTTCTTCAAGCGACCAGCCCTCGAGGTTATCCTCGACAAGCTGGTGGCTACCCTTGAGCTGGTGTTTGCCGCCGCGCTCATCATCGTCGTGGTCTCCATTCCGCTGGGGGTTTATTCGGCGATAAGACCGCGCAGTTTCCTGACCAAGCTCATCATGGCGGTGAGCAGCATCGGCATCTCGATCCCGGTCTTCCTGACCGCCATCATGCTGATGTACCTCTTCTCCATCCAGCTGGGCTGGCTGCCTGCCTATGGCCGTGGCGAGACTTACAACCTGCTGGGCTGGGAGTCGGGATTCTTCACCTGGGACGGTATCCTGCACCTGGTGCTGCCTGCGGTCTCCCTCTCGTCCATCATGCTGCCGCTGTTCATCCGGCTGGTGCGCTCGGAGATGCTGGAGCAGCTCTCCTCCGAGTACGTCAAGTTTGCCCGTGCCAAGGGGCTGGACAACAACAAGGTCTACTACCAGCACGCCCTGAAGAACACCATGCTGCCGGTCATCACGGTGGGCGGTGTGCAGATCGGGACCATGGTGGCCTACACCATCTTGACCGAGAGCGTGTTCCAGTGGCCGGGGACCGGCTTCCTCTTCCTTGAGGCGATCCACCGGGTCGATACGCCGCTGATCACCGCCTACGTCATCTTCGTGGGCCTGATCTTCGTGGTGACCAATACCCTGGTCGACCTGCTCTACGGGTTGATCAACCCGACCGTCAACCTGACCGCCAAGGGGTAACAGATGACTAATGCTGTAACTGCAAGCCCAAGCCGTTGGGCACGCTTCAAAAATTCCGACATCGTCTACTACTTCCTGCGGGACAAGGTAGCCATGTTCAGCTTTGCGGTGTTTGTGGTCTTCGTGCTGGCGGCCCTGCTGGCACCCTGGATCGCACCGCACAACGTCTATGACCAGACCAGCTTCGATCTGATGGATGCGGAGCTGCCCCCCTCCTGGCTGGAAGGGGGCGAGGCCCGCTTCTGGCTCGGGACCGACAACCAGGGACGCGACATCTGGAGCACCATCCTCTATGGTGCCCGCATCTCGCTGACCATTGGTCTGTTCGCGGTGGGGCTGCAGCTGGTGCTCGGTATCGTCATCGGTCTGATGGCCGGTTACTTTGGTGGTCGCATCGACAACCTGCTGATGCGCTTTGCCGATGTGCAGCTGTCGTTCTCCACCATGATGGTGGCCATCATCATCTCCGCCATCTTCCAGGCGACCTTTGGCTCCGAGTTCTACTCGAAGTTCGCCATCCTGATGCTGGTGGTGATCATCGGTATCGCCGAGTGGCCCCAGTATGCCCGGACGGTGCGCGCCTCCGTGCTGGCGGAGAAGAAGAAGGAGTATGTTGAAGCGGCTCAGGTGATGGGGTTCCGCGCCCCGCGCATCATGTTCCGCCACATTCTGCCGAACTGCCTGTCGCCCATCCTGGTCATCTCCACCGTGCAGGTGGCGAACGCCATCATGAGCGAGGCGGCCCTCTCCTTCCTGGGTCTGGGGATGCCGGTTGATCAACCGTCCCTGGGGTCGCTCATCAGCGTGGGCTTCAACTACATCTTCTCCGGATCCTGGTGGATCACCGCCTTCCCGGGCCTCTGCCTGGTGGTGCTGGTGCTGGTGATCAACCTGCTGGGTGACTGGCTGCGGGATGTGTTCAACCCGAAGATCTACAAGGGCTGATAAACCTTTCCACGAACTGGCTGCGAGGCCGTGATCAAGGTTCATGTGCTGCTCGCTTATGTAGAACCAAGGAGTGCTCATGTATGTCTCGGTTCCTGAGCGGCTTGTAACCTTGTTGACGGCCTTCTCGCGACAGTATCTGAACAGGGTTGGTCTGGCACAGTGAATAACAAAAAAGGGCGCCATCAGGCGTAATGCCGATCAGTTAAGGATCCATTGACCGATCCTCAGGCTGTGTAAGAATCCGAAACTCCTTGTTGGGTTTCGGATTTTTTTATGCGTATCGACCAAGCTCTCGACTTCATTCACGCCTGTCCTCCCGGAAAGTTTGAGTCC
>NZ_JALIHH010000258.1:0-472 GCF_022869435.1 Aeromonas sp. LsrichE-8G | reverse complement strand
CAGGGCGAGATCGTGAACATTTTGTTAAAAATTAAAAATAGTTTTTTGCCTACAAAACAAATACTTATAGGCCTGTGATATGCAGTTAACTTTATAGTCAGGATCGCCTTCACACTTTTTAATCGTCACTGCACGTCATTTCAGCTCAAAAAATGCGCATGAAATCCAAAAAATGATAATTTCCATGATTTCCATAGTTAACAATTTGCTCACATCCTCACCCTGAAATTTGACCTGGTGATCCGGCTGTGATCTCATGCTCCTTTTCAGGAGTGCTCTCATGTCTATTGATGCCGTTTTCGCTCAGTTCTTCGACAATATTCACGACCCTCGCCAGCATGCCAAGATTTATTATCCCTTCTACGATGTCCTGTTTCTCACCGTCTGTGCCGTGATCGGCGGGGCTGAGGGCTGGGAAGATATTGAGGATTTCGGCGAGGTTCATCTTCCCTGGTTTCAATCCAAGGGACTG
>NZ_JALIHH010000257.1:0-310 GCF_022869435.1 Aeromonas sp. LsrichE-8G | reverse complement strand
TGCTCCGGCTCGGGTTTCTCGGGCCGCTCCGGATTTAGCATCACGGCACCGATAGGTGTCCAGTCTCGCGTCTTGCCACTCCACCTCGCTGGGTGTTGTGCTCGGGCGGCCTGGTACACAGCATCCCGTTTCGCCAGCAGGGCTTTATCGTCACCCCGATGCCGCTCGTTGGGTGTGACGAAGCGGATACGGCTATGCCGGTGCTCTTCGTTATACCAGGCCATAAAGTCGCGCACCCACTCCCTGGCCGCTTCCAGACTGGCAAAGCCGTCTGATGGCCACTGCGGACAGTACTTCAGCGTCCTGAACA